>NZ_JAYGHM010000015.1:78872-111827 GCF_034931125.1 Rivularia sp. UHCC 0363
CCCTACTCCCTATTCCCTATTCCCTATTCCCTACTCCCTATTCCCTACTCCCTACTCCCTACTCCCTCTTATCGAAACCAAAAATATAAATATTCGCATTTTCGATTTAACAAGATTTCCAAAATAAACGTTCAATGTGTCAAAAATAAGATTACATTCTTATTGAGACTAAAAAAAACTATTACATGATTAGTATAAAAACCGATGGCAGCACATTCCGATATTGATATTGCGCCATTTATCGACCACTCTTTGCTTCATCCTATAGCAACTCAACAACAGGTCGAGCAATGGTGTGAAGAAGCAGATAGATATCATTTTGCAGCAGTTTGTATTCATCCTACTTGGGTACGTTTTGCCGCAGAATTTCTACATGGTAAACAGCCGAAAGTTTGTACTGTGATTGGTTTTCCGACCGGAGCGACGACTCCCGCAGTCAAACTTTATGAAGCACAAGAAGCAGCAGAAAACGGTGCAGTCGAGTTAGATGTAGTGATGAATTTGGGTTGGTTAAAAGCTGGTAAAACTGAGGAAATACATCGGGAAATCGCTGCTATTTGTGAAGAAACCGAACAAGTTATCAAAGTAATTTTGGAAACAAATTTATTGAGCGATACTGAGAAAAAAAGCGCAGCCGAAGTATCGATGGATGCAGGTGCATCATTTCTCAAAACTTGCACTGGTTGGAATGGTGGTGCAACAGTAGCAGATGTAAAGCTTTTAAAGGAAGTAGCAAAAGACAGAATCGAAATTAAGGCTTCAGGAGGTATTCGCACTGTTGACCAAGCTTTAGAATTAATATTAGCAGGTGCTACCAGATTAGGTACTTCTCGTGGGGTGGATCTATTGCGTCAGCGTATTGAAGACTCAAAAGGTTAAAGGTCAAAGGTTAAAGGTCAAAGGTTAAAGATTAAAGGTTAAAGATTAAAGGTTAAAGGTTAAAGATTAAAGGTTAAAGATTAAAGGTTAAAGATTAAAGGTCTAAGGTTAAAGATTAAAGATTAAAGGTCTAAGGTTAAAGGTTAAAGATTAAAGGTCTAATGTTAGTAACTATGACTAATAGTTAAGGTTCTTCAGTACATATAGCAATTTTAAATGATTCGTAAGAAATTTAGAAAGAAGCTGGCAGTTAAAACCGCTACTACACAAACAAAGTCCATCTGCATAGAGTTTCTAAAATAACCCGCGCAGGCGGTGAATCTAGTTGGCGGTGTCGGTTTCCGTCCCGCCAAACTAGTGAGCCCGGAGGGGTTTTGCCTGTGTAGCCAAGCCACTGCGTTGGGCGGGTTCCCCGACTTGTAGCAACGTGCGACTTCCAGTCGCCAGGGCTGAATCAAATTTAACTTTCCATCCTGACTACTCCCTACTCCCTATTCCCTACTCAGAAATCAAAACGGATTCCTATAGTCAATTATTAATGAGTAAAACCTACAAAGCAACTGGAATTAATTTAAAAGCCCAAGCGTTTGGTGAATCCGATAGAATAGTAACAATCTTGACGCGAGAGTTTGGATTAATTCGAGCTATCGCTCCCGGCGCACGCAAGCACAATTCCAGCCTGGGTGGGAGAAGTGGCATATTTGTAGTAAACCAATTACTGATTGCTAAAGGGCGAAGTCTAGATAAAATTACTCAAGCCCAAACTATCAAATCCTATCCAAATTTAGGAGGAGGTCTAGGTAAATTAGCAGCTTCTCAATATTTAGCAGAAATTGTTCTCGCTCAAGCATTAAGCGAACAACCCCAAGATGAACTATTTGAACTGTTTAACGAACATCTGAATCGTTTACAACAATTACCATGCACTAGCCAAGATGTTTTAGCATATTTAGTGCATGGTGTTTTTCAACTTTTGGCTTTAGCTGGTTTAAGACCTCAAGTAGAAGCTTGCTGTTTGAATGGAATTCCGGTTACACCAGATTTTACGAATCCTAAATCTTTGGTAGGGTTTAGCATTAATGCAGGTGGAGTTATTTCAATGTCCGCTTGGGAAAATCTGCGATCCATTGCACAAACTACAATGGAAGAACAAGTAGCAACAGCGTCTGTCGTCAAAGAATCGGGTGGAACTTATGCTGTTCCAACATCCCCCATCTACGAAACTATTGTTCATCAAGAAGAACTACCCACCGTGCTGCGTCGTTTGAGTGCAACTGAACTAGATTTATTACAGCAACTAACGCGATCGCACATAATAGAAGAAACAGCAACCAATGAAAACTGGTTATACATTGAACGTTTGTTAAGACAATATGTTCAATACCATTACGGTCGTTCAATTCGTTCGGCAGCTTTAATAGACTCCTATTTTGCTACAAATCATGGCTAATAATAGCTAAGTTTAATTTAAAAAACTGTGAAGATATTTAAGGTTTTGCGGCATTTTGCCAAAAAACTGATTTAACAAGTCAATAAGCTGGTATTTTTTGGTTAGTAGGGTTTAATTTTCACACTTATTCAATAACCACATTTTCTCAAGTCCACCTACAGTAAAGTAAAACTACAAACGAAATGTCAGCAAGAGACGTTTCTAGAAACGATCGTAATAATCACAAATCGATGTCGGAAATACCTAAAAGCGACGTTGATAAAAATTGGGAAAATAAAATCAAAGATGAATTATATTCCCACGAGAGTAGCCGCAATAATTTGAAACAAAATTCGCAAGCAGCTACTGCTACATTTGCTCAATCCGATCCATCTAAGGAAAACAATGGGAAGATAACTATAAATACAAGCAATCAAGGGTTTTTACCCATCCTGACAAACCATAATTTCCTCGCTCTATGGGGCGGGCAAGTCTTTTGTCAGTTAGCAGATAAAGTATATTTGGTGCTAATGATTGCTTTGATTAATACTCAGTTTCAATCTGAGGGAAGCAGCATTAGCGGCTGGGTATCGGCTTTAATGATGACTTTTACAATTCCCGCAGTCCTGTTTGGTTCTTTGGCTGGGGTATTTGTAGATCGATGGGCTAAAAAAACGGTGCTGGTGTCAACGAACATTTGGCGCGGTATTTTAGTTTTAGCAATTGTACCGCTACTATGGTTAGCGAAAGATTGGCACAGTGTAGGGAATATTCCCCCTGGTTTCCTAATTATTTTGGCAGTAACTTTTTTAGTTTCCACCTTAACCCAGTTTTTCGCACCCGCAGAGCAAGCAGTTATACCTCTGATAGTCAAGCCGCATAACTTACTTTCGGCAAATTCGCTTTACACTACAACCATGATGGCATCGGTAATTGTCGGATTCGCCATTGGAGAACCTCTTTTATCAGCAGCAGACGCTTTATGGTTGAAAATTGGGGGTAGTGGTGGATTAGGAAAAGAAATTCTAGTTGGTGGTTCCTACGCGATCGCTGGATTGATTTTATTATTGCTAACGACGAATGAGAAACTCCAGGAGAAAAAACAGGTTTCTAACGATATTTTTGCAGACCTCAAAGATGGTTTCGTGTATTTGGGAAAAAATCATCGTCTCCGTAATGCTTTGATACAGCTAATCATCCTGTTTTCGGTATTAGCTGCATTAACTGTACTAGCGGTGCGGATCGCAGAAGTTATACCTAGTCTCGCAGCCGAGCAGTTTGGCTTTTTACTAGCATCTGGTGGTATTGGTATCGCATTGGGTGCAATAGTTTTAGGTCAATTCGGACAAAATTTTTCCACCTCGCGCTTGAGCTTAGCTGGATGCATCGGAATGATAATTTCTCTAACTGGTTTGGCTTTATTTACCGAGCAACTGTGGACTGTACTGTTTTTAATCGGTTTGTTAGGTGTATCCGGTGCATTAGTAGGTATTCCGTTACAAACTGCCATTCAAACCGAAACTCCGACCCAAATGCGTGGTAAGGTATTCGGTCTGCAAAATAATTTAATTAATATTGCTCTGACTTTACCTTTAGCATTAGCAGGTATCGCAGAAACATTTTTTGGATTGCAGACAGTATTTCTAGCATTAGCTGCTATTGTTTTCTGTGGTGGTATATTAACTAGGTATGAATCCCCTTAATAGTTATTAAGATTAAGTCGCGATCGTTTATTACCTTGATACGATAGCTATGTTGACTATTGCTTTTACTAGCATGGTAAAATTGCATGAGCAATAATATATCCCGTGATATTGGGGATTAAATGCATAAGTTAGACGCTATACATAGGGTCTAAATTGTTATATAAAAACGTATAGTAATTAATAGCATAACAATGGCATAAATAAATTTATAACTTATTAGTTTTAAAAACGTAAAAATTTGCGTTGTTAGCAATTAGGATTGCTATATTATGATATCGACAAAGCCAGCGAGTGCAATCGTAGATCCATATCAGTGATATTCGCAAAGATAGCTGACCTAATAAACCCCCTTTCCAGATTACTAATCAAGAATGCGTATAGCTTGGATTGGAAAAAAAACGCCCTTTTGTGGCAACGTTACCTACAGTAGAGAAATTACTAATGGTTTACTAGAGCGGCAACATGAAGTTAGCTTTCTGCATTTTGCTGCTGAAGTATCCCAAAGCTCAAACGAGTTAAATTGTCGGGAGGTACCCCTACCTTTTATCTATAAGTCTCAGGTTTATACTATTCCCACGTTTAAAGCGACAAAGGTTTTAACAGAGTCGCTGCGACGGATTAAACCAGACATCGTTCATGCTTCTCTAACTTTATCTCCTCTAGATTTCCTGTTACCAGAAATCTGTGAAAAACTAGATATCCCTTTGATTGCTACTTTCCATACACCGTTTGCTGGTAAAGGAGCAAAATTAGTATCCGGAACCCAGCTTTTGGCGTATCAATTGTATGCACCTTTTTTAGGTAATTACGACAGCACAATCGTGTTTTCGCAACTCCAGCGAGAACTGCTAGCACGTATGGGTGTACCAGCTGAAAACATTGCCGTTATTCCTAATGGAGTAGACGTTGATAAATATTCTCCCGGTATATCAGCCATCAAAGCTGAATTTCAAGCCGAACGTTTATTTGTCTATCAAGGTAGATTAGCCCCAGAAAAAAACGTTGAAGCGTTGCTGCGTGCCTGGAGACAAGCAGAAATGGGACCGCAAAGTAAATTACTAATAGTTGGTGATGGTCCCTTAAGAGCTAGTTTGGAGCCTTTTTATGGTTCAGAATACGGTATTAACTGGCTGGGATTCGTTGCTGATGACAATCGGCGCATAGAAATATTACGGGGAGCCGATGTATTTATATTACCATCCTTAGTTGAAGGTTTATCTTTATCCCTATTAGAAGGAATGGCTTGTGGTTTGGCTTGTTTGGCAACTGAAGTCGGTGCTGATGGAGAAGTATTACAGGATGGAGTAGGCGTAATACTTGATACTAATAGAGTGCGATCGCAATTACGCACTTTATTACCATTGTTCCAGGATCATCCAGAGTTAGCATTGATGTTAGGCAAAAAAGCACGACAGCGAGTATTAGAACGTTATACTCTCAGCAAAAATATAACTCAGCTAGAGAAGCTTTACGAAGAAGTTGTAAAAAGACGAAGCGTGCATTTTCGTCCCCAACATACTAAAAAAGCCGTTTGAGTTTGACACCCAGTTTATTTTTTGTAGTGCGACCATCGCTTTGCTGGCGATCGCACTATCTTTTTTTATAAAACCATACTGTCTGCCAGACACAGAATTACTGTATACCAGACAATACCCAGAAGTGAAATTAAATGGTTTCGCTGTGAATTGTTAGCTTGCGTCTTGTTAAAAAATAGCCAATCATATCCGAAAAATCGTAAGTGTTGAGATTATGAGTGATGACAAAGTTGACTTTTTGTCGCTTTTAAGATACATTTTATCATTAAGTTATGGCTGATATCATTCGTCCAAAAGCGCTGAAAGTCTATGCGACAGCAGACAGCAAAGAGCCGTACACAGAATGGCTGGAAAATCTAAAGGACTATACAATTCGCGCCCGGATCGTTCGCCGGATGGAGCGTCTTAAACAAGGCAATTATGGAGATTGCAAGTCCGTTGGTGAGGGAGGACAAGGACATAGAAAGAGCAAAAAAATATTGGCAAGTTTACCAGGAGCGAGATGACCAAGAAACTGAGAAACCATGACGAAGTTGTGCTTGAGCAGTTGCTGAACCCAGAAATGGTGAAGGCTTACCTGGATGTTGCCCTTGAAGAGTACGAGCAGGACGGCGATTTGGGTTTTTTTCTGGAAGCGCTACGGAATGTCGTGGAAGCGAGGCAGGGAATGACACACCTTGCGGAAAAAACTGGTTTGAACCGCCAAAACCTGTATCGGGTTTTGTCGCAAGAAGGAAACCCTGAACTGCGAACCATCAGCATTATTTTGCACAATCTTGGTTATCGCTTGAGTGTACAACCGATTCGTGCTGCATAGTCGGTTTGAAAAAGTGTTGAGACATAGCAATGCGATCGCACTATCTTTTTTTTAATAAGACCAGACTGTCTACCAGACAAGAAATGATTGTATACCAGACAATACCCAGAAGTAAAATTAAATGGTTTCGTAGTGAATTGTTAGCTTGGGGAAAACAACACCGCAGAAAATTTCCTTGGCGCGATACTTCATATGCTTACGCCATTTTAGTAGCAGAATTCATGTTGCAGAAGACTAATGCGCCTTTAGTTGCTCGTTTATACGAAAAATTTATAGAGAAATATCCCACAGTTGAAGCGTTAGCTCAAGCATAATTTATAGAAATAAGCAATATTTTACAGCTTTATATTAAGAAAGTAGTAGTTAATAGGTTGGCTTCACGGTGCATGAAGAATAATAATGCTCAACAAGAAATTAAGAAGAGCGCTGTAACCTAACAAATTCTTTCCGGAGCATTCTTAAATATCTCAATTTACCAGAAAAGAAGAATGTTGGGTTACGACACGATAATTATAAATTCGCTTTACAAACGAAATTTATTTTTCCTGTCTAACCCAACCTACAAGCTACGTCTCTATATCAATTATTATTTTCCCACCCCAAACTAGTAGGCTGCTGATAAATCTTCTTCAAAGTATTCACATCTCTAGAAGATACCATCGGCGGGTCGCTAACTTGAGAAAAGTATAGAGCGTCACCTTGATCTTTACTGTGTCCCCAAATTCCTAAAGCATGACCGAGTTCGTGACGGGCGGCTGCTAAGAGGTATTTGCCCGTTTGAGTGGGACTTAACAATATAGTGAACCGATGGTATAAAGTATTTTCTTTTGTATAGATTTCGTAGCTAGTTAACGCAGAACGAGCGCGGGGAATTTTACTTCCAGGAGTAAACTGTAGTGGTGGAGATTTCCGCACAATGTTAATATCAGCGACTTCTGGATTTTTAACTATTGTTAAAGGCAAATAACTATTCCACTCTTCTACCGTTTTCGAGACGGTATTAACCCATTGTTGTGCTTGATTGCTGCTATTTCCCTGTGGTGTTTCTAAGTAAACCTTAACTGGAAATTGCGACCAAATTAAATAACCATATTTAGTGGGTTTAATTTCAGCAAAATAATCACCGCTATTTGTATCGTGTTGCGATCGCGCTAGGGTTGATGGTAAAGGATGGGCTTTTTGTGGTAAAACAGGAATTTGAGAGATCGGGGAAATTTTTATATCCGCCTGGTATTGCGGTACTTTTGTCAAGTTAAATGTAAACACAGCAAAAGACTGCGCGTTAGTTAAGATAACGAGCAGTGTGGTGCCGATTGTTAACAATACTATTTTTATCTGGTTAAATAAATTTGGATTGTTAATTTTTCGATGTTTTTTCATCCCTATTTAGGAAGCCAACCCGCACTCAAAACTACGGTTAAGCTGAGAAAAGTTACTGTTAGCGCCCAAGTTACCCGATTTAAAGTATTTTCGGCGCTCTTAGTACTGCTAAACAGTTGTGCTTGTCCACCGATCGCTCCGATTCCATCACCTTTGGGGCTGTGCAATAAAACTAAAATAATTAAACCAATGGCTGAAAACGACCAGATACCTTGTATTACGTTTGAAAGAGTCATAATTATTTAAGTAGTCAGTAATTATTTATTGGTAGTTAGTAGTTGGTAAAACGAATAGCATTTAACAACCAGCAACTAACAAATTTTAACTTAATTCTTCTAGTTAAACTTTAATCAATATTGAAAGTCAGTAGCCAGTAAAATTACCAACTACTAACAAAAATTAATTATTCTGCATCACTAAGTTCATGGGAGAGCGATTTGATTTTACGTCATACTCTGCTGGCTTAAACAGCGATATCCCCGTCATTTCTGGTGGCTGAGGAAGCCGCAAAATCTCCAAGATACTCGGAGCAATATCAGCTAACTTGCCATTGCTTCTTAAGACTACATTGGTAGCGTGTCCGGGAATTCTAACTTTTTCTCCTTCTACCAAAATTAAAGGAACTGGATTGGTAGTATGAGCAGTCCAAGGATTTCCTGTTTCATCGATCATATGCTCAGCGTTACCGTGGTCGGCTGTAATTATTGCCGTACCTCCAACTTTACTGATTCCTTCTAACAAGCGTCCCACACATTTATCTACCACTTCCAAAGCTTGAACGGTAGCTTCCATGTTACCTGTATGTCCTACCATATCTGGATTCGCATAGTTAACTACTATTAAGGAATAGATTTCCTTTTTAATAGCTGCTAAAACTACGTCGGTAACAGATGAAGCTGACATCATGGGTGCTTGATCGTAGGTAGCTACCATTGGAGAACTGACCAGTTCCCGGTCTTCTCCTTCAAAGGGGTCTTCCAAACCTCCATTGAAAAAGTAGGTAACGTGAGCGTATTTTTCGGTTTCAGCGGTACGGAACTGTTTTAAACCATGTTGGGAAATTACTTCACCAAGAATTTTGTTGAGATTTTGGGGTTTAAATGCTACGTCTACTGATAAATCTTGCTCGTATTGGGTAAAAGTTACAAAAGATAGCGGTTTAATTAGAGTTCTTTCAAAACCATCAAAATCCGGCTTCACAAAAACCTGAGTTAATTGTCTAGCTCGATCCGGACGGAAGTTGAAAAATATTACCCCGTCTCCTGCTTCTACCGCTCCAGGAGCGATTCTCACTGGAACAATAAATTCGTCTGTGATTCCTTGTGCATAAGATGACTGTACTACTTCTAAAGCAGAACGGTTATCGCTTGCATCATGCGTCATTACCTCATAAGCGCTTTGGATGCGATTCCAGCGTTTATCTCTATCCATTGCATAGTAGCGTCCGCTAATTGTGACAATGCGTCCAACTCCTGTGCGGTCTATATAATCTTGAATAAGTCCGATTGATTTTAGAGCTTCACTGGGTTTAGTATCGCGTCCGTCAGTGATAGCATGGATACAAACTTCTGAAATTCCTTGAGATTTAGCTAAATCTAATAAGCCAAATAGATGGCTCAAATGGGAATGTACGCCACCTTCAGAACATAATCCTACTAAGTGTAGTTTACTCTGCCGACTTTGTACTTCTTGGCAAATTTTCACAAGTGCTGGGTTTTGATTAATAGAACCATCTTCCACAGCATCGGAAATTCGTACCAATTCTTGCGGTACAACTCGTCCGGTACCTATATTTAAATGTCCTACTTCTGAGTTGCCCATTTGCCCTTCTGGCAAACCCACCGCTTTTCCGGAGGTGTCGATCAACGTGTTTGGATAAGCCTGCATTAAGCTATCCATAACAGGTGTTGAAGAAGCGGCAATAGCGTTTCCTTTGGTCTCCTCGCAGTAACCCCATCCATCCAATATTACTAGCACCACGGGAGAAACAGGTGCTTTAATCATAACAAAATTGCCCTTTACTTTTCGTAATATCCGAATAATACCATCGACACTCACAACCGCAAGTGAATTTTTACTTATTAGATTAATTTATCAAATATCTTTAATTTAGATATATAGCCGATTTCATTTAAGTCAGGTACAGGACATATCGTTATAAGGGAGTAGGGAAATGTACCTCATTTATTTGCAAACTGCTGTATATCTTAGGTTTATGGAAATAATCTTGGTCTCAGTCGGTTTTTTGTAACAGAATTTAACATTTTGAATGTTTGTAGAACGGTAATTATTTATCGGATTTTAACCGTTCTAACTTTTTAATAGTTTATTGACGCTTTGCTGCTGCTTTCTTCTGTTTTTCAGCTTTTTTAGCTGCTTTTTCTGCCTCAATCGCTGCTAATTTTGCTTGCTCTTTTTCTTCGGCAATTTTATCTAAATAGTAATGATAATCTCCTAGATAAACTCGGAATTCACCATCGCGAATTTCCACAATTTTATTAGCTACTTTAGAAATAAAATATCGGTCGTGAGAAACTACAATAACGCTACCATCATAATTTTGTAAGGCTTCTTCAAGCATTTCTTTTGCCGGAATATCCAAGTGGTTTGTCGGCTCATCTAAAATAAGTAAATTTGCCTGACGTAATAACATTTTGGCTAATGCTAAACGGGCTTTTTCTCCACCACTCAGAGCGGCAACGTTTTTAAATACTGTATCACCACTAAATAAAAATTGTCCCAACAAAGTGCGTACTTGTTCGTTTTTCCAGTCGGGAACATCATCATGGATAGTTTCCATGACAGTTTTATTTAAATCTAAAGCTTCGGCTTGGTTTTGTTCAAAGTAATTAGGAATAACGTTGTGTTCGCCTAATTTAACCTCTCCTTCGGTTGGTTTTTCCGTACCCGTAATTAAACGCAGTAAGGTAGATTTACCCGCGCCATTGGGACCTAAGAAAGCAATCCTATCGCCTCTTTCAATTAATAGATTCGCCGATAAAAACAAGATTTTATCATCATAATTATGAGTTAAATCTTTAATTTCTACTACTTCGCGTCCGCTGCGGGGTGCTGGGGGAAATTGAAATCTTAAGGTTCTAACTCCAGCAATAGGTGCTTCAACTCGTTCGATTTTATCAAGCTGTTTTTCGCGGCTTTTTGCTTGGGTACTGCGAGTCGCACTAGCCCGGAATTTCTCTACAAAGGCTTGTTGTTTATCTAATTCTTTTTGCTGACGCTCGAATGCACTTAATTGTGCTGATTGGCTTTCAGCTTTTTGCTGTAGATACAGAGAATAGTTTCCAAGATAGGTTGTAGAAACACCCCGTTCGGTTTCGACAATTTGAGTACACAGTCGGTCAAGAAATTCTCGGTCATGAGAAACTATGACCATTGGAGTAGTCAAACCTTTAAGGTAATTTTCCAACCATTCAATAGTTTCTAAATCAAGGTGGTTTGTAGGTTCATCCAACAGCAATAAATCGGGTTTTTGCAGCAAAATCTTACCTAAACCCATCCGCATCTGCCAACCACCGCTAAAAGAACTTACCAGGCGATCGCCATCTTCTTGATCGAATCCCATTTCTGGTAAAATCTTGCCGATGCGGGCTTCTAAACCGTAACCGTCTAAGGCTTCAAATTGTCTTTGTAGTTTATCTAATTTATTAATTAATTTATCAAGTTCATCTGGGTCTGCGGTTTCCATATCTCGCGGTACCTGTGCCAGAGCTAACTGTACGGCGTTAGCTTCCTCAAATACCGTCCAAAATTCTTCGCTGACGGTGCGAGTCGGATCGACTTCAAACTCTTGGTTAAGGTGAGCTATATGCAGGCTATTAGGACGGATAATTTCGCCGGATGTCGGCTCCATTTCCCCAATGATGATTTTTAACTGAGTGGACTTACCAGCACCATTCACACCGACTAAACCAATGCGATCGCCAATTTTTACTTCCCAGTTAACATCCTTGAGAACTTCGCCTGTAGGATAAATTTTACTGATATGTTCTAGTCGTAGCATCAAGTATCTCCAAGGTAAGGGATGGTTACTGAAGAGGAACGTGCCTTCCGTTGTGTCCAATCTTAACAAAATTTAACTACATTTTTCGTGTTGAATTTGTTATGGGGGGAAATTTTTTCGCGATATTTCATGAATAAGAGACGTTGCAGTGCAACGTCTCTACATTAGGTGGTTGTTTTATTTACAGTTAATCAGATTCAGCTAACTTTCGCTTCATTACCGATAGATTCAGCCGCAGCAGATATTCTAGCCACACCAGCTTGAACTATAGTCGCTACATCAGTTAAAGGCATTTTATTTAATTGTCTGAGAATTACTGCTAAATCGGAAGGTTGTGAAGCGGGCTTTATACCTAAGTCACCAAATAATTCTTCTATGGAATATTCTGCTCTTTGAGCTATTTTGGCTAAATTTTGAATGTCTGGGATAGAATCACCTCTTTCCCATGCCTGTACGGTGGAGAAGGAAACCCCTAAAAACTTTGCAAACGCTCTTTGACTCATGGAACCACGAGCCGCTCTTGCTATCTCACTTAATTTCTTTCTGCCTTCTAGTTTCACTAATTATTACTATGAACGTTACTGCAAAAATAATTTTTAAGTCTTTTTTCACGAATTGTAAACCGGATATTGACAGCTAATTGGATTTACAATAAGTTCTTATTAGTGACTAAGTAAACACAGTCTAAGACTAATAAACCAAAGTCAAAAGATTTATCAATCACATGAGTTCATTTTAGCTCGTAAGCAAGATGGGTCAATTATAAAAGTCAACTTTCTTAAGGATCATCATGGCTATAAGGAATTATTCAACAATGGCGTTCAGCGATACTGCCTCTATTACCATTACTAACAAACAAAACTCAACTTGCTTTTGCTTCATTCCCCGTAGATTCGGCAGCAGCAGCTAATCTATCCATAATGGCTTTACCAACAATTGCTGCTTGAGACAATGGCATATTACTGACTTGCTTCAAAACGACACTCAATTCAGAAGCTTCAGGTATTCGCTTTCCTTCTAAATGGCATAATAATTCTTCAAAAGAATAACCAGCGCGAGCAGCTATTGAAGCCAAATTAGCAGTGTCTGGAACTTTTTCTCCTTTCTCCCAGGCTAAGACAGCGCTTGCAGAAACGCCTAACTGCTTACCAAAAGCCCGTAAGCTCATTGAACCGCGAGCTAGTTTAATTACTTCTACCAGTTTTTGTCTAGCTTGTGTATCCACGTTTGAGGGGTTTGACTTAACTATAAAAATTGAAAACTTTCGTTTCCATATTACAAGTTTAATTTTTTATTGACAGCTTTGTCTTCTATAGTGTATTGTTACCTAAAGCAAACAAAATATACTACGAAAAACAAAATAGTTGCTTTTGTAACTTAGTTGTCAAGGTACATCATGATTAAAAGAGATTGTGAGAAAAGCCTTAATGCCTTTATGCATAAAGCTTTGTCCTACTATCATTGTAAAAAAGCAATAACTTAAGTAGCTTTTACCTCATCACTTACTGAAGCGAAAGTTGCTTTGAGAGCGGCTGGTTATGATGTCAAAGAAATTAAGAAAATTACTTTACTTAAATATAAGATTTGTATTTCTTATTGGAACGAGCAGGGTGGAGTTTGCAGCGGATTTTTTAGCTACCGGCTTTTTCCGACTTGGCAAAAGGAAGTGGAAGTATTAATTGAAAACTGCCCGAACTTCAAGAGATGGCAAGTACTAAATCGTATCATGGAACGGGAATTCGATTATTTCTCGTACCCTACAGAGATGGAAGATGCGCTGCATAGCTTATTGCAAAACCGCCTGTGTGTCTTGAAAACAATAGAACGACAGACGGTTTCTGATGATGTGGGAATGGCTAGCGAGTGGGAATATTTTAGACCTTTAATATCCAATTCCTAATCCATTAAAATTAATTTGTCACCGAAGCAGCAAGCTCTGCTAAACGCTCTTGCTGGTCTTGAGAGATACAAGCTTGCACGATTGGGTCTATATCGCCTTCTAAAACCGGGTTTAGTGAATAGTTTTCACCAAGACGGTGGTCGGTGGCACGGTTATCTTTATAGTTGTAGGTGCGAATTTTTTCAGAACGCGAACCCGTACCTACTTGCGATCGCCGTAGATCGGTAACTTCTTCTTGTTGTTCGCGCAGTTTCATTTCATAAAGTTTGGCACGAAGAATTTGTAATGCCCGCTCTTTGTTTTGCAACTGGCTGCGTTCTTCAGTACAAAAAATTCTGATCCCCGTAGGTTTGTGAAACAGGTCGGCTGCGGTCTCAACTTTGTTAACGTTTTGTCCACCAGCACCACCGGAACGGGCTGTAGACATTTCATAATCCTTGGGGTCGATATGAATTTCCACTTCATCCACTTCTGGCATTACCGCTACAGTAGCAGTGGAAGTGTGAACTCTTCCTCCAGCCTCCGTAACTGGTACGCGCTGCACCCGATGTACTCCAGCTTCAAATTTGAGCTTACTGTAAACGCGATCGCCTTTAATTTCCAGAACCGCTTCTTTAAAGCCGCCCATTTCTGCTAGGGACTCGCTAACTAGCTTGACTTTCCAGCCTTGAGTATCGGCATAGCGGGAGTACATCCGCACTAAATCGCCAGCCCAGATACTGGCTTCATCACCACCCGTACCTGCCCGAATTTCCAACATGATGTTTTTCTCATCGTTGGGGTCTTGGGGTAAGAGCAGTACTTTTAAAAGAGTTTCCAGTTCTTCTATTTTCTGTTCGAGTTCTTTGACTTCCAAAGCTGCCATTTCATGCAACTCTGAGTCTCCTTGGGATTCTTTGGAAATTTCCCGCGCTCCGGTTAATTCTTCTTGGGCAATTTTCCAAGTGTCATAGGTATTTACTACTTCTTCTAACCCAGAACGCGCTTTTGCGACTTCCTGATATTCATCCGGATTTGAAGCAATATCGGGGTCGGCTAAGCGACGAGTTAGCTCATTAAAAGTTTGTTCGACGGATTGTAATTTCTCCAGCAAATATTGTTCGGCCATGACGTGCAACGCTCCTAAAAAATAGTGATCCAGGTAAAGACTAAAAAATCGACTCAGTTAAGCTGAGCCGTTGATTGCATAATTTACCTGGTTGCTACTTTTGATCGTCGTCGGCGTTCTCTGTCTTGGGTTGACTGCTCGTCATGCCGTACTTACGTAGGAAACGTTCTACGCGACCTTCGGTATCAATAATCTTCTGAGTGCCGGTATAAAAGGGGTGATTTCCAGACCAAACATCGACGTGTAATTCTGGTTTGGTGGAGCCAACAGTCATTACAACTTGACCGTTACAGTAAACTTTGGCTTCTGGATACCACTCTGGATGAATCTCTGGTTTTGCCATTTTTCTTCTTCGTGGTGAATATATTACAATTATGACTAAATAATCCGTAAATTGCGAATTGCGAATTGATTTAACGTTTGGAGTACTGAGGTGCTTTACGAGCTTTGTGTAAACCGTATTTTTTACGTTCTTTGGCTCTAGGGTCGCGGGTAAGATAGCCTTCAGTTTTTAATGGCGATCGGTTATCTGGATCGAGTTGACACAAAGCCCGAGCTACTCCCAAACGAACTGCATCAGACTGTCCGGTTAAACCACCGCCATTCGCTTTAACCAAAATATCGTATTCGTTTTCCAATCCCAAAGTTTCTAGAGGCGCTTTAATTCCTCCAATATAGTTGGGGTTAAATTGGAAATACAAGTCGCCTTCTTTACCGTTAACGGTTAATTGTCCGTTACCTGGAACAAGACGTACTCTTGCGACTGAGGATTTACGGCGACCAGTACCCCAATAAACGGCACGACCGCTGTTAGTATCTGTTGCTTGCATTAATTTTGTTCTCCTGGAATTGTATTAATTTTAAGTTCTTTGGGCTGTTGGGCTGCATGAGGATGAGCGGGTCCGGCGTAAACCTTTAGCTTTCTAAATAACTGCCGTCCCAAGCTATTTTTAGGCAGCATTCCCTTAATAGCTTTTTCAACGATCCGTTCTGGTAAACGTGCCTGTAGATGTTCAAAGGTTTCAACCTTCATTCCACCAGGACGACCGGAGTGACGACGATAAAGCTTTTGGGAGCTTTTTTTGCCAGTTACAACAACTTTTTCAGCATTGACGATTACAACAAAGTCGCCTGCATCCATATAAGGAGTGAATAAGGGCTTGTTTTTGCCGCGCAAAATTGTGGCGACTTCAGTAGCTAAACGACCGAGACGTTGGTCGGCAGCGTCTATGATGTACCAATCGCGCTCGACGGTTTCTTGGGTAGGAACGTATGTTTTGTTCATGGTGACTTTACTTTTATTAATTATTAATTTTTGTTTTTCTTACCCAATTTAGATTTTTAGGCAGTGATTTCACCTAGAATACGATCTGAATTTACAGAATTCTCTGGAAAATTAAACTTCGGCATCGAATCATACCAGACTTCTCTAGGGAAGGGAAATTCCGCATAGCCTACGCGCAATAAACACAATCCTTGGGGGGGTGCAGCGTATTTTACTTCGTCTCGGCGTTCTTGTTTCCAGATATTAGTAAAATTTAAGATGCTTCGCTCGCTAGAACCGACTTGAACTAACATTCCTACCAACAAACGAACCATGCCATACAAAAATCCATCTGCTTGAATTTCAATATGTACTAAGGCTCCATCACGATAGCATTCTACGGCTTGTACATCTACCCATGAATGCTGACGTTCGGAATTGGCACGGTGAAAAGCTGCTAAGTGATGTTTTCCCAGCAAGGGCTTTAGTGCTGCTGCAATCAAGGATTCGTCCAAGGAAGCGTGATAGTAATGCCAACTGAAGGGTTTAACAAACAAGTTGGGTAGTTTTTCGTTGTATAACGTGTAACGGTACCGTCTATAGGTCGCACTAAAACGGGCGTGCCAATTGTCGTTAACTGCCGCTGAAGCCCTAATTAGTATATCTTGAGGTAAGTAACTATTTAAAATAGATGCCCACTTCGAGGGTGGAATTTTGCTAACTATATTGAAATGAGCTACTTGAGCGGCTGCATGAACTCCACTATCAGTTCTCCCAGCACCATATAAAGTTACGTTGTGACCGACTACAGTAGAAATTGCTTTTTCAATTTCTTCCTGGACGCTACAATATTTAGGTTGTCTTTGCCAGCCATGAAAATGAGTCCCTTGATATTGGATTACCAAGGCGACCCTTTGAGTTTTTATGGGCTGGGAGATTTGTAACATACAATCAATTGGATGCTTTTGTGCCTATACATCCCCAATCGTTAAACTAATTCGATGATTGCCATCTGGGCGTTATCGCCACGACGAGGTATTGTACGCAAGATACGGGTATAGCCACCTTGGCGATCGCCATATCGAGTCGGAACTTGTTCAAATAAAGCATGAACTAAATCTTTATCGTAAAGATACCCAATCGCTTGACGGCGTGCGCTCAAAGAACCATCTTTAGCTAAGGTGATCATTTTATCTACTTCTGATCGTAGCGCTTTGGCTCTAGTAATAGTAGTAGTGATTCGTCCGTGACGAATTAATTCGGTGGAAAGCGCTCGCAATAAAGCACGACGCTGGTCGGCTGGTTTGCCGAGTTTTTTGAGATTAGAACGGTGACGCATGATGGCACGATCGCTAAGTTATTTGTATGGAATTTGAGCTTAATTTGAGCTTAATTTAAGGGTGTTTTGAGGCTCTTTCTGTGGGCAAAGTAATCCCCAAGCGCCGCTGTAAAGCTTCTACTACTTCTTCTGCTGACTTCTGACCAAAGTTTTTGATTTCTAAGAGGTCTTCTTGGGTGTAATCCAATAAGTCCGCTACCGAGTTGACTTGCGCCCGCTTCAAGCAGTTATAAGCTCGCACGGAAAGCTGCAATTCTTCAATGGGTATTTGAGCAGTTGGGTCTTGGTCGATTTCTGAAACCGTATCTTCTGGGTTAATTTCGATGTTTTTCAGTGGATTGAATAACTCCACTAAAATCGCAGCTGCAGAAGAAAGCGCTTCTTGGGGAGCAATACTACCGTTTGTCCAAACTTCTAGAAGCAGTCTATCTTTGGGATAGCCATTTTCTCCACGAGTGTCTTCAACGCTATAATTAACTTTCCGCACCGGCATGAAAATCGAATCTATTTGCAGAAAGTCTAAGGATGTAGCTTCTTCACGACCTCTTTCTACCGTGCGATAGCCTTTACCTTTTTCAATCCGAAATTCCATTTCCAGTCTGCCACCTTCTGCTAAGGTAGCTATATACTGGGTCTGGTCGATCACTTCTACTTCACTTGGTAGGTCAAAATGCGCTGCGGTAACTGTTGCCGGACCGTTCACTAATAACCGACCAATTTGGGGCTGAGAAGAATGACTTTTGAGAACAAGTTCTTTCATTCTCATTAAGATTTCTAACACGTCTTCCCGGACACCCTTAACGGTGGCAAATTCATGAGTTACACCCGCAATTCTTACTGCTGTAACTGATGTTCCTTCTAAATTAGACAATAAAACCCTTCGCAGGGCGTTGCCAACTGTTGTTCCTTGACCCCTCTCTAAAGGTTCTAAAACAAATTTAGAATAGTGGCTCCGACTTTCTTCTGTATTAGATTCTACACATTCAATTTGAAACTGCGCCACGGAGTAGCCTCCCTTCTTAATCAGTGCGTATCGCGGCAGGCAATTGCGATCTTTTGCCCACACTCAATCAATTCATTGCCCGGTCTGGTGAGAAGATAATCGAAATGCCTGTAAACAGTAATAATCGATATCTCGTATTGCGTGCGGACGCTATCTATATTTTCGTCAAAATACAATAATTGCCGCTAATTCCGCCAATTTATGGATTGGTAATTAGTTAGAGTTATTGTATTTAAACTCTACGTCGCTTGGGCGGACGGCAACCATTATGAGGAATTGGAGTAATATCCCGAATCAGCGTGATTTCCAGTCCTGCTCCTTGAATTGCGCGGATGGCAGTTTCTCTACCTGCTCCCGGACCGCTGACCATTACTTCTATCTGACGCATCCCTTGATCCATCGCCCGTTTTGCTGCACTCTCGGCTGCGGTTTGAGCGGCAAAAGGGGTTCCTTTTTTAGCTCCTTTAAAACCACTTGAACCAGCAGAAGCCCAAGAAATTACATCTCCATTGGTGTCTGTAATTGTGACGATGCTATTGTTGAAAGTAGACTGTATGTATCCTATGCCATTAGGTACGTTACGCTTCTGTTTTCTGCTTCCGCTTTTTTTTCCTGTTTGTCGTGCCATATCGTTATATTTGAATTAAGGTAGAAAATTGATAGTCCAACAAAAGTGAAAAATAACTAATTAGTTTATTTACCCGGTGCCTTTTTCTTCCCGGCGACTGTTTGTCTTCTTCCACGACGGGTTCTAGCATTGGTGCGAGTTCTTTGACCTCTAACTGGTAAGCCCATGCGGTGACGACGACCCCGGTAAGTACCAATATCAACCAAGCGCTTGATATTCATTGCTTCCCAACGTCTCAAGTCACCTTCGACCTGATAGTTTTTCTCTACCTCTGCTCGCAAAGCGGTTACATCGCTATCGCTTAAGTCCTTAACTCTAGTGTCAGGATTAACACCTGTAATCGCTAATATTTTGTGCGAACTTGTTAGACCGATTCCAAAGATGTAAGTTAGACCTATTTCAATACGCTTATCGCGTGGCAAGTCTACTCCGGCAATACGTGCCATTATAGAAGTCTCCTAATATGTTTTTTTTTCATCTATACCTACCTAGTTGCAGCGTCCGGATGCATGAATGGTAAACGATCGCGCTTTCATTTCTCCGATTTATTGGTTCTAAAATGAACGGTTTTATCCTTGACGTTGCTTGTGCTTCGGATTCGGACAAATCACCATTACGCGACCGCGCCGTTTGATTACACTGCATTTCTCGCACATTCTTTTTACGGAGGCTCTTACTTTCATTGCCTTATTAATCAACTCCAAATAGTAAATTGTAACACAAATTCGCAAATTTTTCCGTTAACTGACTACAAAACAAAAATCTGAGATTGTAGTATAATATTCCACATAGACTTACTTTTTACGCAGTCGATAGGTGATTCGACCTTTTGTGAGGTCATAAGGTGTAAGTTCAACTTTGACGCGATCGCCAGGTAAGATCTTGATATAGTTTCGGCGAATTTTGCCGCTGATATGGGCTAAAACGTTGAAACCATTATCTAAGTCTACGCGGAACATTGCATTTGGCAGGGATTCTGTCACCGTGCCTTCCATTTCAATTAAGTCTTGTTTGGACAATTTGTTTTTCCTTCAACTAAATAGTATTTTTTGATTGCAGCAGTCGTTCTGTAAATCTTTTAGAATATATATCAACAACTTATTAATATATCTTATTCAAAATTTTATTGCCGAACTATGACTTCGGGTGCTAAGCGGGCGATCAGAAGTAACATGAATCACCCATCTTGATTGCATAAGATCGAAATTGCTTTTTTTAACAACTGACAATTAAATCTTTGAGGTTGGAAGTAACTTCTGGAGCAGATTTATTACCATCTATAACAATTAGCTGTTTGCGATCGCCGTAATAATCTATTAAAGGTGTAGTTTCGGAACGGTAAACTTCTAAACGACGACGAATAACATCTTCAGTATCATCTCTTCGTCCGCGTTCTAATAAACGACCTACTACTACATCATCTGGCACATCGAGATTGATTACCATCGCGGTGCCTAAATTGTTTTTTTGCAATAAACTATCTAAAAAAGTGGCTTGACTAACAGTACGAGGAAAACCGTCAAGAATCCACCCAGAACTAGTATCTGCCCTTTGCAAACGCTCCTCGACCAGTTCTTGAACTAATAAATCGGGAACTAAATGACCGCCATCTACATAGTTTTTAGCTTTGAGACCTAAAGTTGTTTGCTGTTTAATGGCTTCACGGAGGATATCACCTGTAGAAATATGGGGAACTTGCCAATGGTCAGCTAAAGTTTTAGCTTGAGTTCCTTTACCGGCTCCGGGTGGTCCTAAAAAAATGATTCGCGTCATTTCAATTTTGGATTTTGGATTTTGGATTTTAACAATGGATGCTGTTATTTGGATTGTCCTCTTTGAAAAAAAGCTTGGAAATGCTATAGTTTTAGATTTTAATTAGATTTTAAATTAATTTAGGATTCGGGGATTTTAGATTGAAATAGGTTGTTTCTTAATCTAAAATCCATTGACGCGGAAGCGTCTTCCCGAAGGGTAATCTAAAATCCAAAATTCTATTGTTTCACCATCCCTTCATAACGTTGAGAGATAACGTAGGTTTGGATCTGTTTAGCTGTATCAATAGCCACACCTACCAGAATTAACAAAGAGGTAGCACCTAAACCTCGGAAAGTCGGTACTCCTAATGCTCTTTCCACGACGGTAGGAATAATCGCAACTAATCCCAAGAAGCCAGCACCAAGAAAGGTAAGTCGGTTCAAAACTCTTTCTAAATATTCGCTGGTTGCTTTACCGGGACGAATTCCCGGAATCGAAGAACCCATTTTTTTCAAGTTCTGAGCAATATCAACTGGGTTTACAATTAATGAAGAATAGAAATAGCTAAAGAAAATAATTGAAAACAGATATATTAGTGCGTAAGCCCACCAACCAGAACCACCTGGATTCAGATAAGTATTTGTAAAGTTAGCTATTTGCGGGTTTTTAGTAAAGTTGCCAATTAAAAGCGGTAAACTCAAAATTGCGGTTGCAAAAATAATCGGCATTACTCCACCCTGGTTGAGTCGCAAGGGTAAGAAGCTACGCTGTTCGGCAAGAACTCTTCTACCGACTTGTCGTCTAGCCGAAATAATTGGAATCCGACGCATTCCTTCTTGAACAAAGACGATACCGACAATTGTTGCTAAGAAAAGCAGCAGTAATACAACTACTTGACCGACTGCTTGACGACCTCCAACTTGAGCGAAGCTAACGGTACTACTCAAAGTTGTAGGTAGGGAAGACACAATATTGAGGAAAATCAGTAATGATGCTCCATTACCAATTCCTCTTTCTGTAATTACTTCCGATGCCCACATCACGAACATCGAACCAGCAACAAGAGCTAAAGCAGTCTCAAATACAAAAATCGGACCAAAGCTAATTGCAAAACTTTTCAGCCAAACTGCACTAATGAATATGCTCTGAACAATTGCCCAACCCAAGGCTACATATCGCGTGATTTGAGAAATCTTTCGTCTTCCAGCTTCACCTTCGTCTTTCTGTAACTTTTCTAAAGCCGGTATCGCAGCGGTGAGTAGTTGGATGATAATTGAAGCATTAATAAAAGGTAGAATACCTAAAGTGAAGACTCCCAAAGCAGAAAATCCACCACCAGAAAAGATATCCAGAATGCCTCCCAAACCGTTACCCTGTGCGATCGAGGCACTAAAAGCTTCACGATTTATTCCTGGAATAGGTATATAAATACCCAAGCGAATCAAAAGTAAAATACCTATGGTGACAAACAGCCGACCTCTTAAACCTGCTGCCTGCGCCATCTGCATAAAAGTTTCTTGAGCAGAAGGAGCTTTATCTCGACTTATCATAATGATTTACCGATGAATTGTTAACCAGGGCGGTGGGCTGCATTCTTAGCATTTTTTGTGGTTGTGTCTAATTTCTCATCGATACAACTTCACAACTACCACCAGCAGCCTCAATTTTGCTACGAGCCGTATCCGTAAAAGCTGCGGCTTGTACTCTAAGAGGAACGTTGATTTCTCCATCCCCTAAAATTTTTAATGGTCCTTGTACGGCAGTGAGAATACCATTTTCTCGTAACAAAGTCACATTAACTTCTGTATTTTCTGGGAGTGAAGACAACTTCTCTACATTAATCGTAGTGTATATTTTACGATTAACGACCGGAAAACCTTTAAGTTTTGGTACTCGACGATAAAGGGGCTGCTGACCACCTTCAAAACCGGGTCTGGTTCCCCTACCGGAACGGGATTTTTGACCCCGCATACCGAAACCACAACTTGCACCTTGACCGGCTGAAATTCCGCGTCCGACACGTCGGCGACGTTTCTTAGAACCCTCTTGAGGGCGAAGATCCTCTAGTCTCATTTTAGTTATTTATATTTTTTTACAAGGTGGCTCGTAATTACAGCTTTACTGGGCGTAAAGCTTCTCAATGCTGACATCCCTACTTTCGGCAACTTCATTGAAGTTTCGCAGTACTGCAAGAGCGTTCATTGCGGCTCTAGCATTATTCAGGGGGTTATTGGAGCCGAGTTGCTTCGCTAAAACGTTACGAACTCCGGCTAATTCGAGTACGGTACGTACCGCACCACCAGCAATTACACCAGTACCGGGAGATGCGGGTCTCATGATGACTTTAGCACCGCCACCGACACCATTAGTAGGATGGGGGATCGAGTTGGATTTGGTAATGGGAATCTCTACCAAATGTTTTTTGCCATCGGCTACGCCTTTTTTTACGGCTCCAATGACATCGCTGGCTTTACCTACTCCCACACCAACTTGACCGCGTTCGTTACCGACGACTACAATTGCCCGGAAGCTCAGTTTTTTACCTCCTTTGACAACCTTACTTACCCGTCGGATTTGAATTACCCGCTCTTGCCAGTTAGTTTCTTCTTTTTTAGCTCGGCTCGTTTTACGACGACTGTTTGCCATATTTTGAATGCTCTATGAATTTTACTTATCAGTGGCTTTTTACTAGCAATAAATAATTTACTTGTTTGTCTAGTACTAACTAAATCCCTGATAATTTTAGATTAGAAACTTAGAAACTTAAACCACCTTCTCGGGCAGCATCAGCTAAGGCTTTGATACGTCCATGATAAAGGTTTCCACCACGGTCAAATACAACCTGAGTCACACCTTTTTCTAACGCTCTTGCTGCTAATGCTTTACCAACTTCAGTTGAAGCCGCTTTATTAGCACCTGAAGTCAATCTAGATTTTAGTTCGGGTTCTACACTAGATGCTGTAGCCAAAGTTTTCTGTAATGTATCATCTATTACCTGAGCGTAAATATGCTCGTTGGAGCGATACACTGCCAAGCGAGGACGCTCGGAAGAACCCAAGATTTTGTTTCTGATGCGTCGATGACGACGCTGTTTTGATTGTTGACGGGTAATTTTCATAATTTATTTTTTACCACCTTTACCGGCTTTACCAGCTTTACGTCTGACAATTTCGTTGTCATAACGAATACCTTTACCTTTATAAGGCTCTGGTGGACGAACCGCACGGATACGAGCGGCTGTATT
The DNA here is from genome assembly GCF_034931125.1 of Rivularia sp. UHCC 0363. Taxonomy (NCBI): domain Bacteria; kingdom Bacillati; phylum Cyanobacteriota; class Cyanophyceae; order Nostocales; family Rivulariaceae; genus Rivularia; species Rivularia sp. UHCC 0363. The sequence continues at coordinate 102,881 of NZ_JAYGHM010000015.1, forward strand.
CCCCACCATTTCTTTGTCGTAGCCGCTAATAACTATAGCAACGCCTTTTTCTTCAATGGCAAATTGAATTCCTTCTGGTGGAGCAATTTCTACAGGATGGCTGTATCCAACGTTCAGTACCAAATCGCGACCTTTGAGTTGCGCTCGGTACCCAACACCTTGAAGCTTCAACTGACGCTGAAATCCTTTAGAAACACCCTCAACCATATTAGAAACCAAGGTACGACTTAAGCCATGCATTTGTCGGCATACTCTTGAATCGTTTTCACGGGATACGGTTAAAGTGTCTCCTTCTTGGGAAACGCTCACTTCAGTAGGAAGTTCGCGTGAAAGTTCGCCTTTTGGTCCTTTTACGGATACTTTGGCACCATCAATTGTTACTTGTACCTTTGACGGTAATGTTATTGGCTGTTTACCAATTCTAGACATGATTTTTTGTCCTTAAATGCTCCAATTTTAGATTTTTGATTTTTGATTGAGGAAAAACTTGTAATTCCGGCTCTACGTTTAAAAAACGGTTTTAAGTCTTCTAATCCCGACCTTGAGGGAATAGAATCTAAAATCTAAAATCTAAAATCCAAAATCCCTTCAAACCTTGACTACCAGACGTAGCAAAGTACTTCGCCACCTAAATTTTGTTGACGTGCTTCGCGATCGGTCATGATACCGGAGGATGTAGATATTATTGCAATCCCAATACCGCCTAATACTCTTGGTAAGTCTTTTTTGTTGGAATAAACTCGCAAACCCGGTCTGCTTACTCGCTTGAGAGCAGTTATTACCGGCTGACGATTTTTTCCTTTATATTTCAAAGAAATTACCAAATGAGACTCGATTCCTTCTCCGGCTGTTTCAAAATCATTGATAAAGCCTTCTTCCCGCAATACTTTCGCTATATTTTGGCTCATTTTGGCTGCTGGCACTTTTGTTGTTTGATGCCTAGCCAAATTGGCGTTGCGGATGCGCGTCAGCATATCTGCAATTGTGTCGTTTGCCGCCATCATTTCCTCTATTTAGATGAACTTATTGCTCCCGAAAGGGCATTCCCATTTCTTTTAATAAAGCGCGACCTTCTTCATCATTCCTAGCTGTAGTAATGATGGAGATGTCCATACCGCGAATCTGGTCAACCCGGTCGTATTCGACTTCTGGAAAAATTAATTGTTCTCTAACTCCTAGAGTATAATTTCCCCGACCATCAAAGCTTTTAGCGCTGACTCCACGAAAGTCACGAATTCTGGGTAATGACAGGTTAATCAAACGGTCGAGAAAGTTGTACATCTTATTGCTTCTAAGAGTTACCATTACCCCTACAGGCATACCTTCTCGAATTTTGAATCCTGCGATCGCCTTTTTTGCTCTAGTGACCACCGGCTTTTGACCAGTTATTAATGCGATCTCGCTTAAAGATGCTTCTAATGCTTTAGCATTTTGAGAAGCTTCCCCCAAGCCTCGGTTAACACTTACTTTGATAACCTTCGGCACCTGATGAATATTTGAATATTCAAATTGTTTCATCAAATTGGGGACAATGGTCTCCTGATATCTACTTTTTAATCCTACTGCCATTTTTTCTCCTTATCCCTGGGCTTGGTCAGGGAAATGATTGTGAGTTATGAGTTATGAGTTATGAGTTATGAGTTATAAAGCTCCTAATTCTTAACTATTTACCAATGAGTCATAAGGAAATTATTAATTGTTAATTCCTAACTCCTCACTCTTAACTCCTAACTATTTATCAATGATTTCCCCAGTCTTCTTTAACATACGGACTTTTTTACCTTCTTGAGTAAAGGTGTAACAAACGCGAGAAGCTACGTTTTCCTTGGTGGAATAAAGCATCACGTTGGAACTGTGAATCGGAAATTCCTGGGTAACAATTTTTCCAGATTCACCTTCTTGTTGAGGCTTAACGTGCTTAGTTTTGATATTTACACCTTTAACAATAACTTTACTCTTTTTAGTCATTGTCTCGACAATTTCACCAACTTTGCCTTTGTCTCTTCCAGAAATTACCTGTACGGTATCTCCAGTTTTGACGTGCATTTTGTGAAATAAAGGTTTTGCATTTTTTTTAGTAGCCATTACAGTACCTCCGGTGCCAGAGAAACTATTTTAGTAAAGTTTTTATCGCGTAATTCCCGTGCTACCGGACCAAATACCCGCGTTCCTCTGGGATTTCCGTCTTTATTAATTATGACTGCGGCATTATCATCAAAACGGATAGTCATGCCGGTTTCACGATTTACGCCTTTTCTGGTACGGACTATTACAGCCTCTACCACATCAGACTTTTTGATCGCCATATTCGGCTGGGCATCTTTGACAACGGCGATAATTCGATCGCCAATGCTGCCATAGCTACGGTTTCCGGCACCCAGAACGCGGATGCACATTAATTTACGAGCGCCGCTGTTATCCGCAACATTCAAGTAAGACTGGGCTTGTATCACAATTTATCTCCGTTGTAAAGTTGTTAGCTATGTAACAACCGCTTGTTATCAATTATTCCTACTGCTGAGGATTTCTTTGACTTGCCAGCGCTTGGTCTTGCTCAGGGGTCTAGTTTCCTGAATGCGGACGCGATCGCCTTCTTTGCAGTTATTTTCTTCGTCGTGAACTTTGTAGCGTTTGGTTGTGACTACAATTTTGCCGTATTTTTGATGACTATCGCGGCTTTCTATGGCGACTACCACCGTTTTTTGCATTTTATCGCTGACTACTAGACCAACTCTTTCTTTAACAGCCATAATTTATTTGACTTATTATTTACTCTGAATCTTGATTTGCAGCGCGTTGACGTTCCCCTTCAACTGTTAGCAATTGAGCTAAACGATGACGAGCGTGTTTAAATTTTGCGGGTTTTTCTAACTGTTTGGTTGCTTGTTGCAAACGGAGATCGAATAACTGCTTTTTAGTAGCAACAATTTCTTGTACTAACTGCTCGTCGCTCAAATCTCTAGCTTCGGAAATTTTAGGAAAAGGCATGATTTATGCTTTCGGCTCCTGTTCTTCACGGGCAATAAACTTAGTTTTTATTGGTAGTTTGTGTGAAGCTAAACGCATCGCTTCGCGAGCGGTTTCTTCAGCTACACCAGCAATTTCAAACAGGATTCTTCCTGGCTTAACTACAGCTACCCAAAATTCGGGATTACCTTTACCAGAACCCATTCGGGTTTCTGCGGCACGCATTGTTACAGGTTTATCGGGGAATACTCGAATCCAGATTTTCCCACCCCTACGAATGTAACGAGTCATCGCCCGACGGGAAGCCTCGATTTGACGAGATGTAATCCAAGATGGTTCTTGAGCCTGGAGAGCAAAATCACCAAAGTTAAGGCTACTACCTCGCGTGGCTAATCCTTTCATCCGTCCGCGATGTTGCTTGCGGAATTTAGTTCTTTTAGGACTTAACATGAGTTATTAATTATTAGCTGTTAGCTATTAGCTGTTAGTTATTATTTGTTAGCTTTCGTCGTACTAATTACTAACTACTATCGACTAACGACTAATTTTCATTGGAACGGTCTTCAAAGGAAGGACGACGACGTTGTTGTTGACGACGACGGGGTTCGCGTTCGTTTTTAGGGTTGGAAGTTGATGATTCTTCTTCTCCGGGGATAATCTCTCCTTTGAATACCCAAACTTTGATGCCAAGGATACCGTAAATAGTTTTAGCAGTAACGTAGGCGTAATCGATGTTAGCTCGTAAAGTATGTAAAGGAACCCGACCTTCACGAGTCCACTCTGTACGGGCAATTTCTGCACCGTTTAAGCGTCCGCTGACTTGAATTTTGATTCCCTGTACTCCTGCACGTTGCGCTCGCTGAATCGCTTGACGCACAACTCTACGGAAGGAAACCCGGCGTTCGAGCTGTTGGGCTATGTACTCGCCAATCAAGAAAGCATTAGCGTCAACGCGCTCTACTTCAACAACGTTGATCCGAATTTGACGATTACCGCCTAAAACTTGTTGCAGTCCGACACGTAATGCTTCAATTCCTTGTCCCCCTCTGCCTACTACCACACCGGGTCTAGCAGTAGAAACTTCTAAATCAATTTGATCTGCTTTACGCTCAATTTTGACTTCGGAAATACCGGCATTATTTTGAGCGCTTCGACCTAACTTGCTTTCTATATACTGGCGAAGTTTGTAGTCTTCTTGCAGTAGTTCTGGATATCGAGAAGGGTCGGCAAACCAGCGAGATTGATGGTCTTTAGTAATTCCTAAACGAAATCCGATTGGATTAATCTTTTGTCCCACTTTTGCTTCCTTTAAAATATATTTGCACTCTATCTAAATTGTTCTAATCTGAGTGCTTGGTTATTCCGCATCCGGCTCAGCAGCCACGGCAACGGTTATATGGCAGGTGGGTTTGCGAATTTGGTAGGCACGACCTTGCGCTCTAGGCTGAAAGCGTTTAAATACCGGACCTTGATCTGCGAACGCTGTGGAAACTATTAAAGATGCTCGGTCTAATCCCTCGTTATGTTCGGCATTAGCAGCAGCACTTCTAAGAACCTTTAATACTGGGTCGCAGGCTCTGTAAGGCATAAACTCTAAAATTATCAGTGCTTCCCGATAGGAACGTCCCCGAATTTGGTCAAGTACGCGGCGTACTTTAAAGGGCGACATCCGGATATATCGAGCAATTGCTTTTACTTCTTTAGTATCAGTAGCCATAATCAATTTCACCGAATTGCTAATTACATGATGCGATTAGCGTCCTTCGGTTATCTACCTCCTTTTCTATCTTTAGAGTGACCCCTAAAAGTGCGGGTAGGAGCAAATTCTCCTAATTTATGACCAACCATTTGGTCGCTAACAAAAACTGGGACGTGCTGCTTGCCGTTGTGAACGGCAATAGTATGACCAACCATCAATGGTAAAACTGTGGAAGCTCTCGACCAAGTTTTAATAACTTCTTTTTTGTTAGTTTCGTTGAGCTTATCGATTTTTTTCAGTAAATGATCCGCAACAAAAGGACCTTTTTTAAGAGAACGACCCATAGGACAATTTTGGATTTTAGATTTTAGATTTTGGATTACTCTACGAGAAAACGCTTGTGCGTCAATGGCTTTTGGATTTAAATTCTGGATTTTAGATTTTAGAATTATAGATTTTTTTCGTAGTGCGATCGTCTTAGTCGCTAGATCAAAACTCCGCTTTAAAATAATTACCAGGGAGCAAGATTATTGCTACTAGGGAGCAAGATTACTACTAGAGAGCAAGATTATTACTACTAGGGAGCAAGATTATTACTACTAGGGAGCAAGATTATTACTACTAGGGAGCAAGATTATTACTACTAGGGAGCAAGATGCTCCCACTACGAATTAATCGAAACGATTTTGAATTGCAATCCAAAATCCAAAATCTAAAATCCAAAATTTTAAGAAGACCGACCGCCACGACCGCGCTTGGAAGACTTACGACGACGGCGAACAATCAGTTTACTGCTTGCTTTTTTGGGCTTACGGGTTTTCTTACCTAGAGTTGGTTTACCCCAAGGAGTTACAGGACCCGATCTACCAATTGGAGCGCGTCCTTCACCACCACCGTGTGGGTGGTCGCAAGGGTTCATTACACTTCCTCGAACCTTCGGACGGCGACCTCTCCAGCGATTACGACCTGCTTTACCCAAGCTTTGGTTTCTGGCTTCGATGTTACCAACTTGTCCGATGGTGGCGTAGCATTCACGCCGAATCATGCGGACTTCTCCCGAAGGCAATTTTAAAGTGACGTAGTTACCATCTTTCGCCATTACTTGAGCATTGGCACCAGCCGAACGTACTATTTGACCGCCTTTTCCAGCAACCAATTCGACGTTATGAACGCTAGTACCCAAGGGCATATTTGATAAAGGTAAAGCGTTACCGTTTTCGATGGGAGAATCTGGACCGGCGATGATTTGAGTGCCGACTTTTACTCCGTGGGGATGCAAGATATAGCGCTTCTCGCCGTCTTCATAGATAACGAGTGCGATTCTGGCATTACGGTTAGGGTCATATTCAACCGCTTCAATCGTTGCGGGCATACCCCGCTTATCTCTTTTAAAATCAATAATCCGATAGAGTTGTTTGTGTCCACCACCCCGGCGACGACTGGTAATGACACCGCGATTATTTCTACCTTTGGCTCTATGAACGTGTTCGGTTAAAGATTTTTCCGGCTTAGATTTTGTAATTTCCGAAAAGTCGGAGGTTTCCGCTTGACGGTTACTTGGGGTGTAGGGACGAAAAGTACGAATACCCATATTTTTAAAATTATCTAGAAAGTATTTTGGGAAGGGGGAGAGAAGGAGAGGGGGAGATGGGGAGAGGGGGAGATGGGGAGATATAACCCCGGTGGTCTTAACTCCTAATTCCTAACTCCTAACTCCTAATTCCTAACTCCTAACTCTTAACTCCTAACTCTATTAAACGTCTGGAAATAGAGCTTGACGAATCTTGTTTTCATCCCCGGATGCTAGGGTGACAATGGCTCGTTTAAACTGAGGCTTAAACCCGATAAATCTGCCAACTCGCTTCTTTTTCCGGGGCTGTAGTGCGGTATTTACTTTTATAACTTTGACATCAAATAAACTTTCAATTGCGGCTTTTATTTGAGTCTTAGTTGCTTTTGGAACAACTTCAAAAGTATATTTGTTCTGCTCCATTTGGATTGTCGCCTTTTCTGTAACAATTGGGCGACGAACTAAATCGGGAAGATTCCGGGGGTCAAATCTAGGCACTGTAGACCTCCTGCACTTTATCTAATGCTGATGCGCTAACTATGATTTTGTCTGCGTGTAGCAAATCAAAAACATTAAGTTGGTCGGCTGCAATCAGTTTGACATTCTCTATATTGCGGGCTGATAAATAGATATTTTCAACTCGTTCGGACAAAATCAACAAGGTTTTTTGATCGGGTTGAGAACCCCAACGAGCAATAGCTTGTACCAATTCTTTGCTTTTTGGTCGCTGTAGCTGTTCGTTAAATTCTTCAACCACAATCATGTCGTCGATCCGGCTGATAAAGGCTGTCCGTAACGCCAAACGGCGCTCTTTACGGTTCATCCGTAAGTTATATTCTTTGGGTTTTGGTCCAAAGATTACACCACCACCACGCCACAGAGGCGAACGAGTGGAACCTGCACGGGCGCGACCCGTTCCTTTTTGCCGCCACGGTTTGCGGCCCCCTCCTCGAACCTCAGCACGGGTTTTAGTACTAGCGTTTCCCTGGCGAGCATTAGCCAATTGTCGAACCAAGGCTCTATGTACGATGTGAGAAGCAGTTTCTTCCTTGGCAACTTTTAATTCCAAGGTTTTCTGTCCGACTTCATCTCCCTGCCAGTTTTTTACTCCACAATCTACCATTTTTGCTTCCTTGTTAAGTTAGCCATCGATTATTTGTCTTTATTTATCATTCGCTTTGCCGCTTAATTTTGCTAGCGGTAAGTTAATGAACCAATCTCAGATTTTAGTTTTTGACTTATGACTTATTTAATCCAAAATCCAAAATCCAAAATCCAAAATCCAAAATCGAATGACTATTTGACTTCTTTTGCAGGGAGGATATTAACTAATGCTCCCGATTTTCCAGGGATAGCTCCCCGAATTAACAATAAATTACGTTCGGCATCAACTCGAACAATTTTCAGTTTACGAACGGTAATGCGCTTACCTCCCAAACGTCCCGCCATCTTTTTACCGGGATAAACGCGACCGGGAGTAGTACCAGCACCGATAGAACCGGGTTCTTTATGGTTTTTAGAACCGTGGGACATCGGACCTCGACTGAAATTATTACGTTTCTGGTTTCCAGCGAAACCGCGACCGATGCTTGTACCGACTACATCTACTAGCTGACCTGCATCAAAAATATCAGCACCAATCTGCTGACCCAAAGAATAATTTTCCGTACTTTCGTCACGGTATTCTTCTAAGTGCCGCAATGGTGGAGCGGAAGCTTTTGCCAGATGCCCCAACTTCGCCTTATTTAATGCTTTTTCTTTAACTTCACCATATGCTAATTGGATGGCGGAGTAACCGTCGGTCTGCTTTGTTTTTATTTGGGTTACAGTACATGGTCCGGCTTGAACGACGGTAACAGGAATTGCTGCTCCCGCATCGTCAAAAACCTGAGTCATACCCACTTTGGTGCCGAGAATACCTACAGACACAGTTACAAGTCTCCTTTCTATAGTTTTCCGCTTAAATCGGAATATGAGGATATAGGAGTCTCTTTTCCAAGAAACTACCCGCCAATTTTACAAAAAAACCTCAGAAATCCGGAGTAGCTCAGGTAATTGCTATCCAATTTCTATCGTGGGTTCTTTGTTTTACTTGCGCCAATCAACTAGAAATTAGAATTTATAAAAATTAAAATTTATTTGAATGTACTGACGCAGCTTAAAATACTTTCCTTCAAGGAAAGATTCAAAGAATTAAATGCAATGCTTAATAGCTTTGCGATTTGTGCAGTACTGCCTTCTTCAGACAATTACTTTGGCACTTTTGTTTTTTCACTTCGCTGGACTTAAGCAGATAATTCCGCTCAGTATCCTTTTTTCAAAGGCTGACGTTATGCCGTCACCAACATACCGCTTTGTTAGCCTTACAAACCTTAAACTATTGTTTGAGATGTTAGACTTCTTGGACTCAGGCTTAAGAAATAGCTTATCTTATCCCAATACTGCGACCAAGGCGATCGGTCAAGCGTAATAAGTTTACCTCAAGACTTCTTAATTTACCACTCTTCGATCGCTTTTGACTAATTTATTTTGATAGATTTTCCACAAATCCTCAAAAATACTCTCAGGCAAGAATTTTATTGGCAGAGTGGCTTGTCTTTAAGATTTAGTCACAATCTCAAATTGTAAGTTATCTATTTTATTTTGTCTAGATTTTTTTATATGAGGGAACGGAGGGTGATTTGTCCCCCAGCCCCCAATACTGGGGGAGC
>NZ_JAYGHM010000015.1:112175-117898 GCF_034931125.1 Rivularia sp. UHCC 0363
GAGACGTTTGTGCTTCCCAAACCTCAAAGAAACCAGCGAGCGGGACGCTCGCACTACCATGACCCCTCATAACTTATATGGTGGACTACTACGACCACGTTAATTTTGATAGGTAATCTATTCGTAGTGCGAGCGTCTCGCTCGCTCGTGGTAGCAAGATCGTAAGATGCTCGCACTACCATGACCCCTCATAACTTATATGGTGGACTACTACGACCACGTTAATTTTGATAGGTAATCTATTCGTAGTGCGAGCGTCTCGCTCGCTCGTGGTAGCAAGAAGATCGCAAGATGCTCCCACTACGCTAACTCCTCATAACTTATGTGGTGGACTACTACTGGTCTATTTCAATAATTTTGAGGAGTTCGTTTTCTGGGAAACGCTGGGAGACGTAACACTGCGGAGTCTTTACAACCCGTCAGAATAAATGACGTGAAGTAAGTAGAAAGGGATACATTATTTTTTGGAAGTTTCTTAACCGATCGCTAATAAACTGTTAACCGATAAATTTTAACTAATAATAGAATTATCGAAGTGGTATCTGAAAAAATTCTATGGCATTACTTACTAACGGTGGCGGTTTCATTCGCAGTTTAGAAAAATTTGGCGCTCTTGGAGTATATGTACCTCTAGAGGGCGGTTTTGAAGGTCGGTATCGTCGTCGATTGCGTGCTAAGGGCTACAATGCTTTGTGTCTTAGCGGTAAGGGTCTGGGTGATGTGGCGGCTTATTTGACTGGAGTTCACGGTGTAAGACCTCCGCATCTCGGGAAAAAAAGTACAAGTAGCGGGGCTGCGGTAGGTGATGTTTACTATTTACCGCCAATTATTAGTACTCAGCTAGAACAGTTGCCGCCAAAATCCAAGGGATTGGTACTGTGGATTATTGACGGACATACTCTTGATGACCAAGAAATCGAATATTTGTCAAATCTACCTAAAATTGAGCCAAGAGTAAAAATTGTCATTGAAAGAGGAGGCGATCGCGCTTTCCGTTTTATGCCTTTAGCGGAAACGATGGCTATAGCTAGTTAGCGAGAATTGGGAATTGGTAATTGGTAATTGGGAATGGGGAATTGGGAATTGGGAATTGGGAATTGGGAATTGGTAATTGGTAATTGGTAATTGGGAAAGAGTTAAGAGTGAGAAGTAAGGAGTTATAAATTTATTTTATTGCTCGCGGTTATTCATCCCCACTACCGATTACCCACTACCGATTACCGATTACCGATTACCCACTACCGATTACCCACTACCCAATTTGTAATTTAGCTGAAACATTATTGCTAAAGTAACAGACAATTAGATTAAAAAATCGTCATACTTAAAGAGGGAGATATTATTTAACTACTCCCTATTGTTCGAGGCGTGAAGTTAAAAAAGCAGACATGAAACGTAAATTTAACGGTAGGTCAACTAATACCTCTCCTAAAAGTCCTAATATTGGCTCCTCAATATTTAATTTCACAACTATTGCCATTTTAGGGGGCATTTTTATTCTAGGTATTGGTATTGGTATCGCTTTTAGTTCTACAGCGACTTTTACACCATCAAATGTCGCTTCTCGTGAGTATATTGATACCAAAGCACCAAATCCAGAGGTTTGCGTGCAGTATGGAGCTAGTGCAATGGTTATGGATACCAGATTATTTGTAACTCTTAACCCGTTTAATGTTTACGTTGGTCAACCCAGTATGCGCCCTGGATGCGTTTTACGTCAAAGTAACTGGGAAATTTTAAGACAAAAAAATCTAGTAACATCAGACCAAATAAGAGATTGCAAAAATCGTTTAAATACTTTTGGCTTTACGGGTAGATTAGATAGTAAAGAGCTTGATATTAAATGTATTTATCAAAATGATGCGGCGAAAAACTTCTTTATTAATGAAGAAGGAGCTATAAACGCACCAGCGGAAACGGAAAGATTCTAAGCATATTTACTGAAAATTAAAACTTGATATAGAGACGCAATACGTTATGATTGCGTCTTTATTTGTTTCAATATTATTGATTGGGGTTGGGGAAAGGTTGTCCAAACTCAATTATTTGAGAATTAGGAGAATTGATTAAATTATTGGGTGTATTAGTTGGTGGTATATATGGTGCTGCGGGGAAAAGGGACGGAAGACTATTTAATCCTGATGGTGGAAGTGTTGCAGGTGGAAGAATATTATTTTGGAGTGGAGATATACCGTTTGTAATCGGTGGTACGGTAACAGTAGGCTGTAGATATCCGTTACTTCCATTATTAATAGGTGGTAGCGTTAATGGGGCAGGAAAAGGAGAAGGCGCATTTGTATTGAATGGAGCTTGTGAAGGATTATACATTCCAGGTGGAAGATTGCCCGGAGTTTGGGGAGCCTGAATCCCTGGTGGTTGTTGATTGTAGTAAGGAACGGTCGGTGGTTGTAAGGGAGAATAAGCACCCGGTGGCAACTCACCTCCTACTGATGGATATGCTGGTGAGGAAAAATTGCTATTATCGGCAATAAAAGGACGAAGCACCCAACGAGTGGGATATTGTGAGGAAATAGGTTGTAACTGGACGCGATCGCGATCAATAAAAGCTCCCGGTGCCAAATCCATAACAATACGGGTTACATTATCGTTTAGCTGAGAAATGCGGATTCTTTGAATTGCTCCGGTGTAATTTTCTTGGGTAGGAACAGAACCCAATTTAGTACTAGGTAAATCTACAACAAGGCGCGGAGGTTGAGGGAGGTAGAAATACTCAGGGCGAGATGAAGATGAAAGAGAAAATTCTAACTGCGAACTTTGGGGAGAAAATCGCCAATCCTCAAGTTTTCCATTAGGTGCGGCAATACTGCTATTAGTATTGACAACTACTGCATACAAAGTAAACAAAAGACCGCGAATTAATTGTTTGTGCCAAGTGATAAATTGCTTATCCATTATTTATATCCTTTATTGGTTAAGCCGCAGTAAGCTTTTTGATTGATAATTGCTAATAGCTTAGAGGTAAAAGCTAATCAATTCAAGCTATCGAGATCTGCATTAATGTTTGCTTTAAAAATATCTTTGCCAATCATCGCTCTTTACAAAAAAAATATATAAGGAAATGGTGTTTTAGAATCATCTGCAACCTGATAGGCAACACCATGCGCTGTTGAAAGCGGTAGTGGAGGGCTTGACCGTCCTGTAGAAGCTGTCTTTGGACTAGACGGTAATTTATTTGTCAACAGTTTTGAAACCGATAGTATTCTCCGTTACAACGCAAAAACCGGAGATTTTCTTGATGCTTTTGTTCCGGAGGGTCGGGGTGGGTTAGATGGTCCAACCTCAATCGTATTTGTGAAAGATATTCCAGAACCAAGCTATGCGATCGCAACATTTTCAGCTTTTGTCTTAGTTTTTGGTTTTAGCAAGCTACGCGATCGCAAAAAATCAGTTTAAGCAGAGATATATTTAAGACTTACGCAATTGGCACAATCCCCTACAATAAAATTGTGCCTTTTTGCTAAGTCCTATCTTTATATATCAATATTGTTGACATTTCGCAGCATTAGATTCAGTAAAATAAGCTCTATCAACAAAGAATCTTCATTGTTTTCTCAAAATATTTCAGAGAATTCATCGATGAAATTAATGAAATTGAAAGTTATTTTTTTAACAGATATAACACCTTTATCTTGATTAAAAAAATATAATTATATGGCAGCTACAGTTCTCAATCCCGGTGATATTGCGATTGTTGGATATATTACTAACGGGAATCCAGATTCTTTCTCTTTCGTTCCCTTAGTTGATTTAAGCGCAGGTACTGTAATTTACTTCACCGATAACGGTTGGACTGGTTCTGGTTTTACAACTAATGAAGGAGTAGTTAAATTTACTGCTAATAGCGATATTACTGCTGGTACGGTTATTCAGAGTACGGATACTTCTAGCTTTGTTCGGGTTGGAACTGCAAACCTTGATTTAGAAGCATCAGGAGACCAAATTGCAGCGGTACAATCAACTAATTCAAACAGTCCCCTGACTTCAGGCTTTACTGCAATTTACCAAATTGATAATACTGGTGCTTTTGAGAATGCGAATGATTCCAATTCTGGCAATGTAATTACTGGGTTATCCAAAACAAATAACACATCTGTTCTGTTTGGGAATGATAAATTAAAGGATGCTGCTTTCGATCTCGAAGCTATACCTGAAGGTACGCGGGAAGATTGGTTAAAAGAAATTAATAATCCTGATAACTGGACTTTTGGAAGTGGATTAAGTTTACCAACAGAAAATATTCAAGTTCTTCCTGAAATTGCAAACGCTGCTCCTATTATCGGTAACAACATACTTCTCTATGATGGTAGTACTGGTAAATCTCCTGTTAGTGCAGGTTCTGCTCCAATCGCACCTTGGTTTGACTTCCAAGACAGTACTGCGGTAGTTGGTGGTAAAGCCCAACAAACTTTAACTAAAGATGGAGTTATTTTAAAAACAGATACAGATCAAGTAGGAAGAGACGCTTCTGCTGGTTATATCAACTATAAAATAGATCAATTTGGCAATCTTCAACCTAGAACAAATTTTCCGACACTTGATCGAAATTTAGGTTACGTCGTCAGCTTTACGAATCAAATTATTTCTGAGAATCATAGTAATGCTAATGCTCAAAAAAACGGTGACGGTAAAGCAGACCGTGCTGGTTTTAGCGTCATAGCTATTAGTGAAGATAAAAAAGGTATTGAACTCGGCTTCTGGGAAAACCGCATTTGGGCCCAGGAAGATGGTACTGAACCTACAGCTTCCAATCCTAACGGTACTTTGTTTACCCAAGCTGAAGGAGTAAACTTCGACACTAAAACTAAAGTAGTTAAATACGATTTAGCAGTTAAAGGTAACACTTATACTTTATTTGCAAATGGAAACTTGATTCTGCAAGGTGACTTGAGGGATTATACTGCATTTCAACCAGCACCTTATAAAATAGGACCTCTCACAGTTACCCCTCCCGACCCCTACGAAAAACCAAGTTTCCTCTTCTTCGGAGATAATACATCTTCAGCGAAAGCAGAAGTTAAGTTAAGCGATATTGCTGTTACCACCAATTCTAATAAGCCTTCTTTCTTTAAAGTTGATGAAAATGCCGTTCGCGGTGCTGTTGTCGGTCAAGTATTTGCAACAGATCCTGATGGTGATACTTTAAGTAATTGGGAAATTATAGACGGAAACTCGGATGTAGATAAAGATGGTAAACCTGCATTTGCGATCGATTCCACAACCGGAGAAATTACCGTTAATGATGCTGATGACTTAGATTTTAAAAATAATCCCAGTTTCCAGTTGAAAGTACGTGTTAGCGATGGAATTAATACGAGTGCTTTAGCAAACGTTACTATTAACATTAATGATGCTCCTGGGGTGTTAATCGATGAGACTTCTGTTACAAATAATAGGTTTAAGGGAAGTCCAGGAAATGACACTATTAATGGAGGTGCAGGAAATGATTTCCTTTACGGATTTGCTGGAAACGATAGTTTAACTGGTGGTGCTGGAAACGATAATCTTTACGGTGAAGCTGGTCGCGATACCTTAATTGGTGGTGCTGGAAATGATAATCTGTACGGTGGAGCAGGTGATGACTCTATCGATGGGGGAGATGGTATTGATACTTTGCGAGAAACTGCGGATACCGACTTTATCCTTACTGCAAATACACTTCAAAGCGCTGTTACTGGTTTAGATACTTTTACCAATATTGAACA
>NZ_JAYGHM010000016.1:0-11819 GCF_034931125.1 Rivularia sp. UHCC 0363
GATTCGTTAAAATTAACAACACAATATTCATCGTCTCCTTAAAATATCGCTGTTGGGTTACGACACGATTAATTTATTTTCTCGTTACAAAACAAATTATTTTCGTGTCTAACCCAACCTACGCACTGAGAAACGCGCAGAAAGAAATTGAGAAGATTAAAGGGCAAATGGCGATCGCTAAATCCGACAGTAGTTGTAGGTTGGGTTAGACGGACAAATAATATTGAGCATAAATGTAGAGAATTGAATTCCGTCGTAACCCAACATTATAATTTGTGGGTAATAAGAGCATATAAATTAATATTTTTGTTATCCAAGGTTTATCAACGATTGAGCTTGACATCTATCAGTACACCAGCCCAATCACCATCTTGTGTGTTTACAAGTACATAAAGTTCACCCCTCTGGGAAACATCCCAAATAAAAGGTTTTAAACTACCTCTTTCGTCGTCTGAAAATACTAACCCTTGTGTAAACGATTTCAAATTGGCAAGTAATTCTGCATTATGGGATTTCATAATGTATTGTTAAAGAGTAATATTTTGTTAATTAGCCCATATAGTAATATTGTACTATATTATTGTGGTTCTTGATTATAATAGTATTTGTAAGTAGTACAAGGATTTGCGGGTCTGAGTATGAATAATCCTGTAGATGTGGCTCGCTACTTTATTATCAGAGCTTATGAGGACGGCATAGAAGCTGAAATGACCAATATGAAGGTTCAGAAGCTTTTATATTACGCCCAGAGTTTGCATTTGGCGCTGTACGATGAGCCATTGTTTGATGATGAAATCCAAGCATGGCGGTATGGTCCGGTATGTCCGCCTGCTTATCGATTTTACAGCGAATTTGAAGCAAAACAATTACCTATTCCTGAAAAAGAAGAATCCTTAAAAGCAATACCGGAAGAAAAAAAAGTATTGCTAGAGGAAGTTTGGGAATATTTTGGTGGTTATCATGCTTATAGCTTGAGTGGTATGACTCATGGAGAGTTCCCTTGGAAGAAAGCTCGCAAAGGTTTAACACCTCAAGCAGCTTCAAAGGAACCAATTCTTCTTGAAGATATGAAAGCATTGGGTTATAAAAAGCTTGATTTGATAGAGCGGGAGCATCCTGCGTATGAACCTGTAATGTCTAAAATCTTGCAGGATGCTTTAACTGAAGAACCTTGCGATCGCGTTGGAAAAGGAGAGGTGTATGACTGGCTCAACTCCCTTCTCGATTGATAAAACAGGTAACTTTAAGCGCTCATTTAAGAAACTTGCGAAGCTTTACGGGAATGATTTTATTGAGATTGTTGCTGAAATATTGGAAAATTTGATTGAAGACCAATATCCAATAAAGTCTCGTCAAGAACCTTTACCTGGAAAAATTAAATTACCAGAAGGTTGGACATTTCACAAATTAGAATTTAAATATGGAAAAGGTGCTTCCGGGCAAATTAGATTAATGTATTTAGTGAATGATATAGACTATATTATTAAACCTATGTGGATTTACAGCCACGAACAGTTTGCAAAACGTCCTGGTGATAAAGAATTGAAAGATGTTATCAAAGATATTTTTGAAATCTAACTTTTAAAATATCTTATATCCTTAAGAAAAAACTCTGCGCTCCTCCGCGTCATTCTGCGTTTAAATACATATTTTTCCCCAAAATATCGATGTTGAGTTACAACACGATAAAACCATTTACTCGTCATCAACTAATTTATTTTCGTGTCTAACCCAACCTACAAGAAATAAAAAAAGGGATGCTCATCACAACCCCTTCCTAAAAACAAAATATTCACCATCTACCCAAAATACTGATATCGGGTTAAATAATACTTACTTATTCAAAATAGCAGGCTTTAATTTTTCAACCGCTTCCATTGCTGCTTTTGTGTCATCAGCAGATACTCCAGATGCAGTCATCGAATTAGCTAAATGCTTGGTAATCGCATCAAAATGTGGTTGCTGTAAACCCATTCCCGTGTGTGTTTGATCCATGCTGCGACCTTTATAGTCTTTAGGACCACCAAGAATCAGAGAAAAGAAACCAATTTGATGATTACGCTGTTTTTCCATATCAGTACCGGAGAAAAACCCGCTGACGCTGCTATCTTCTAGAATGCGTTTGTGAAAATCATCGACGACTTTCTCAATAGTTGGCTGTCCGCCAATTTTTTCGTATAGTGTACTCATTTCCTGTTCCTTTGAAGCGAATATGTACAGTGTTGAAGTACCGACACTAATCTACTTAGGATGTAAATTTCGATTTTGTGACCGAAGTGTTGGTTAATCAGGAGCAACACTTTTGATTGTCATTGCGATCGCGATTTCATGACTAAGTTTGAGGTTAGTATGTTTAACTAGCTTTTAGATTCTAGTTATTTTCAGAAATTTTCGATACCTGCATGGATGTTTTGAGATTTTACAGGATCGCATTTGGGGATAATTTCTCGAAATTTTTCTTTGGTAAATTCCAGAATTTCATCCTCCCTTAATTACCCTATCGCATTAGCAAAGCTTTGACGACAGTGACGCATCGTTTTCATGTTACCAGCATACTGATGTTGCATTGAAGGGGGTAATTTTGCACGTTTAAATAGTAATACGATATTTCTAGATTTATTTATATACAAGTGAGTGAGTCAAATTAAATATAAAACTTCACTCTGACTCCGGCTTCCTTCTCCTTAATAAGGAGAGGGATTGAAAAGCCACTGCGTTGCGCGGGTAAGCTGCTACGCATTTAATTTGTATAGTACTAGCGAGCAAGATGCATGTCCTTACGGACACGCTGCGCTACCGCACTACAACCTTTTCAAATTTTCGCATTATCTAATTTAGCTGCACATCAGCTTAGTAGCGTGGTGAGGTCTTATCTTATTCACAAAAAAAAGGGCTGCTCACCACAACCCTTTTCAAAAGATAAAATGTTAATTTGAAGCGATTAAAACAATCTGAAAATAAATGGATAGCTGAATGGTTCATCCGAATTACCAAAGCAGTGCAACAAAGCCCAAATTGTTAATCCCCAATGTATTAAAAATCCAAACGCAACAACTGGGAAAAGTAAAAATCCGACAATACCGAAAGTGAGAAAAGATAAAATCGCAATTGGAACTCCAATTAAAGTTGCCCAAAACCAAACATTGAAGTGAAAATTAATCGATTCTTTAGCATTATTTTTAACAATTGGATCGTCGGAAGTAAAATAAATCGCAATTGGAACGCCAATAGATAATAATGTTGTACTAAAGAATATCGACCCGTGAGCCAAACTCGATAGCAGTTTACGTTTATCTGAATTGTATGGAACTTCTTGCATCTTCTCGATTCCTCAATTTGCTTTATTAATTAGATTTTAACGATTATATTGTCAGATTAGTATTGAAGTTTACCGTACTTGAGTATTTTACAACTTTTCCCTAAAACGACTAAGTTGTAAATAATAAGTTGATTATTGCCTAGGAGGTTTACCGAACCGTTACATAATAAATGGACGAAAAACTAACAAACAAAAAAACCCTTACCCAACCTTATCCTTACCTTGGGCTGCTTGGATTATTGCCCGACTTGGTGGTTATAAGGGCTATAGTTCTCAGAAACCTCCTGGAATTGCTACTCTAGCTCGTGGACTTAATCAATTTGAGTCGCTCTTTTATGGCTGGAAACTCGCTCTGGGTATACTTGTGTGTACACCGTAGCCTTAATAAGGAGAGGGATTGAGAAGCCACTGCGTTGCGCGGGTTTCCCGCGTTGTAGCAAGTGGCATGGTGAGGTCTTATCTTATATTTAATTATGCCTATCTCCTTAGACATCCTTGCCCGTTTTAATTAATTTAAGAATGTTGCATACGGATATTGGCTTAGTAAGATATAGGCATATATATTTAGAAAAAATCAGAAATATTCCTTTCACGGTCTTTCTTTTGTTAAAAGAGTTACGGAGAGAGGTTTCGGATTATAGATTAAATATTAGGTAATTATTTTGAAAGTACCTGTGAATAAAGAAAATACAGCCTTGAATAATCTAATTGAAATCGCCAGTCAATTTGAAGCACCAGGCAAGATTGTCAAAGTCGAGGAATTTGGACATGGTAATATTAACGGCACTTTTCTTGTTACCTTAGATTCCGTAGCAGAAAAGCACTTTATCTTACAACGCATCAATCAAAACGTGTTTCGTCAACCCGAATTGGTCATGCGGAATATGAGTACTTTTACGAATCATGTGCGTCAACGTTTACAACATTCCCCCCTAACTTCAAATCGTCGCTGGGAAGTACCAAGAGTATTGTTAACCCAAAGCGATCAAGACCACTTTATTGATACGGAAAATTCATTTTGGCGGGCAATTGGTTTCATTGATAATGCCGAAACGTTTGATATTATTAAAGACAATAAACACGCGAGTGAAATCGGTTACGCTCTGGGAATGTTTCATAACTTAATTGGCGATTTACCAGTAGATAAATTAGCCGATACTCTACCGGGATTTCACGTTACACCCAACTATTTAAAACAGTACGAAAGTGTAGAGCAGCTATATCATAAATCGGACAAATCCCCAGAAGTTAAATACTGCTTGCAATTTGTCGATCGCCGTAAAATTTGGGCCCACGTTTTGGAAAATGCGCGATCGCAAGGACATCTTAGTTTACGTCCCATCCACGGCGACCCAAAGGTAAATAACGTGATGATTGATACTTACAACGGACAAGCTATCAGTATTATCGACTTGGATACTGTTAAACCTGGACTGGTGCATTACGATATCGGCGATTGTTTGCGCTGCGGTTGCAATCCTCTGGGAGAAGAAACAGAACATTGGGATATGGTAACTTTTGAAACTGATATCTGTCAGTCACTTTTAAGTGGTTATCTTCGTGTAGCACAAGATTTTCTTACCAAAAATGATTATATATATATCTACGATGCGATTCGTTTAATTGCTTTTGAATTGGGACTGCGATTTTTTACCGATTATTTGGCTGGTAATGTTTATTTTAAGGTTAAATACCCAGAACACAATCTTGCTAGAGCTTTAGTTCAGTTCAAGCTAACTGAAAGTATTGAAATGCAAGAAAATGCAATTCGGGAAATTATCTCAAGTTTTAATAATTAGTTTTCTACGTATATGTATAAATAAAGACAGTATCGCTGTCAATGCATTGCGATCGCTATTCTTAAATATTAATTGCTCGACATCTAATCAAAATTAATTGAATTATGTTAATCTAAATAGCGATAAAAGCGTTATATTATGACGTTTTTATGTTTAAAAGGTCAAAATTATCAGATTATCTCGCTAATCCTATGAGGAATCACGCTTTTTCGTTACAGCCATTTGAGCCACCAAAAATTGATTTGCAGATTACAGGTGAAATCACCAGGCTAAATCATACATTAACTCTCAATTACGCGCTCAAAGGTGATTTAGAGAAAATAGAAATTCCGACTACAGTAGATATCCCAACTCGTAAAGATCGACTTTGGGAAACAACCTGTTTTGAGCTTTTTCTCGGCAAGCATAATTATACTCACTATTGGGAGTTTAATCTTTCCCCAAGTGGAGATTGGAATATTTATCGCTTTGAAAGATATCGAGAAGTAATGGAATTAGAGCATAGAGTTATAATTCTTCCTTTTAATGTTATACGCGATTCTAATTCTCTATTTTTGGAATTAGAATTTAATATGCAGTGTTTGACTTCTATAGACAGAAATTTCGATGTTTCTATTACTACTGTGATTAAGCATAAAACTGGAGATACTAGTTATTGGGCCGTAAAGCATTGTGGTGAAAAAGCGGATTTTCATCTGCGAGATAGCTTTTTATTTTACGTGTAATCTAGTTCTATAGATACGCGATCGCTATTCATAATTAAAGTTCCCTATTTTTGACTATTATCGTAATTAATATTCATCAATCGCCAAACATTCGATCAATATTATCCCCCATTGAAGCACCATGACGAGAATTGACTCGCAATGATGTCTGATTTGCAGACAAATTGTAAGTTAAAGGTTCAGTTTTAAATAAATTTTCTTGTCCTTCTTCTACTAAATTTTCAGCTTGTAATTCCATCACAGCTTTAATTGCGGTAATTCTTTCTTCAACGGTGGGATGATTTTCATCGAATTCAACTCCTGGAGTCCGATTAAGTATTAACATTGCCCGTAAACATCCTTCCCGATCAAAACCTGCTTTTACAGAAGCAAGATAAGCAAGTTTATCGGCTTCAAATTCGTTTTCTCTACTTTGTTTTGTAATACTCTCTTCTAATTCTGCCGTCTTTTGCTCTACAATTGCGTTGATTTGCTTTTGTGCTTTTCTAAATCTTCTATTATTTTGATTATCTAAAACACCACCAACAACGGTACCAATAGCCCCTCCAATCACCCGTCTGACAACAAAATCACCTACTGCTGTAACTGGAGATATTTTTTCTCTACTTAAAACTTGTTTTTCTGCTTCTTGTTGAATCTCAGCAATCAACTGTACTTTTTCTAAATTACTAACAACTTGATGACGTTGTTTATGATGTACCATTTCGTGACTAATTATACAGGCTAAAGCTGAAGTATCGCCGCCTAATTGTTCTAATACACCATTATAAATAGGGATTAAATTTGAATTTTGAGTGAATGCTTGAGTATCATATTTAGCAACTCTAACAATTTGCCAAGGACGGGTATCGTATTCATTTGCACGCGCTATTCTATCTACTATCCGGTAAAGTGCATAAAAGTCCGGAGGTAGTTGTGTTTTTGCGTTTTGGTAAATAGAGTTAGTCTCCGAAGCTGCCGCTATTTTGGTTGTTAATGCAGTGGAGAACAGCAAGCACAAGCAAGTTAGAGTTGCTGTCAATTTGGTTTTTAATATACTCATTCTTACTGCGTAAATATTCAATATAGGTTATTTTTATAACTTTATATTACTGAAGTAACTGCATTATTTATGTGCGTGTAATTACTTAAATAAAATATTTTACGGTTTTTGATTGTAAGAGGATTTTAGCTGTCATATATGAATGCTCTCATTCAGCTATAGTTAGATTGAACATTAAAGATAATGGCACTTAATAAATATATGCCAAAAAACGACGACCGCGAGAACACATTATCGCTGATTTAAGTGTTAATCATGTAGAAAGATATGCCCAAATTTCCCCCAAAGGACTATATCCAAACTGTTCCCTTTCCTAGCGACATTACTTTACAACCCATTGGTGTGGTGCATTCACCTTACAAAGAAAGACACGGAACCCCCAGACAGTCGCAACTTCAATCCGCACCGTCAACTTACCAACCCGCGATCGCTACAATTGAACTCTTCGATACCATACCCCAAGAAGCGCTCAAGGATATGGAAGGGTTCGAGCGGATTTGGGTAATTGCATGGTTGCATCTTAATAAACATTGGAATCCCACCGTCATTATTCCACGCGGACCGCGCATTCGTCGCGGAACTCTCGCAACTCGCGCTCCCCATCGTCCCAACCCCATCGGACTTAGCGCACCTAAATTAATCAAAATCGAAGGTTTGGTTTTGTATGTAGAAGGAATTGATTTACTCGATGAAACACCCGTATTAGATATTAAACCTTATGTAAATTATTGCGATGCTTTCCCCGATGCAAAATGCGGTTATGTCGATCAAATAGAAAACGCTTCCGAGCATGAAACTGATATTTTTGGAAAAACTAATCTTAGATAGATTTGGCTCTTCCGTACAAGAGGATGCTAACTAAACATTTCAAAATAGGGAATAGGGAATAGAAAATAGTAATAAGAAGCAATATTTATCAGTAATATAAAGTTAAAAATCCAATTGTCTTTATATACAGGAATGGCCGCAATTGTCACAAAACCCCGGTTGGTGCGTGACACTAAAACCTTATTATTGCGTTAAAAATCAAACATAGTGTCACAGCACCCTACGAGCAGAATATGCCTTTTTGCTAAGTCCTAATATAGTAAGGATGGAAAAGTTATACTTGTTTCCTATCCCCAGCAAGGCGATAATTAACTCCATTGATTTTGATTCACGGGTAGAAACGATGGAGTACGATTTTCAACAACTGGCTCAACTTTACAAAAATACTCTGCTCAACGATATACTACCATTTTGGTTACAGCATTCTGTAGACTGGGAAAAAGGCGGTTATTTCACCTGCTTGGATAGAACTGGTAAAGTATACGATCGCGACAAGTTTATTTGGCTACAAAGTCGTCAGTTGTGGCTGTTTTCTATGCTGTACAATCAGTTGGAGAAGCGGCAAGATTGGTTGAAAATCGCTGCAAACGGTGCTAGTTTTCTCGCTGCAAACGGTAGAGATGAGAGCGGGAACTGGTATTTTTCTCTAACCCGTGAAGGTAAACCATTAACGCAGCCTTACAATATATTTTCTGATTGTTTCGCGGCAATGGCTTTTAGTCAATATGCTCTCGCTTCCGGTGAAGAATCGGCCAAAGATATAGCATTGCAAGCTTATTATAACGTTTTACGTCGTCAAGAAAATCCTAAAGGTATATATAACAAGACTTATCCCGGTACTCGTCCAATGAAATCTTTAGCAGTACCGATGATTTTAGCTAACTTGTCTTTAGAAATGGCTTGGTTACTAGAAAACGATACTTTAGAAAAAGTTTTAGATAGAACTGTAGCGGAAGTTATGGATGATTTCCTCGACAAAGAGCGAGGATTAATGTTTGAAAATGTTGCTCTCGATGCTTCCCATATTGACTGTTTTGAAGGAAGGTTAATCAACCCCGGTCACGGTATTGAAGCCATGTGGTTTATGATGGATATCGCTCAGCGTCGCGGGGATCGGGAATTAATTAATCGAGCGGTTGATGTCACGTTAAATATCCTTAATTTTGCCTGGGATAAAAAACACGGTGGTTTGTATTATTTTATGGATGCTTCGGGACATCCTCCACAGCAGCTTGAATGGGATCAAAAATTGTGGTGGGTGCATTTGGAATCTTTGGTAGCGTTAGCGATGGGTTATCGTTTGACGGGAAGAACAGAATGTTGGCAATGGTATCAAAAAATGCACGATTACGCTTGGACACATTTCGCTGATGCGGAGTATGGGGAGTGGTTTGGTTATTTGAATCGTCGTGGTGAGGTGTTGTTGAATTTGAAAGGTGGTAAGTGGAAGGGTTGTTTTCACGTTCCCAGAGGAATGTATATGTGTTGGTTGCAGTTTGAGATTATGTCAGGTAATGGGTAATTGCTAATTGGTAATAAAAAATTATTGACGGAACTAACACAAATTTGGTTGCGTCTCTAATCATAATTGAACATCCATTAACCGGCTCCCACAAGCTGGGTAATGCAGTGGTACTGGGCGACAGCTTTGCCTGCTGAGCGAATTCGGACTCCAACCAGGGTAAGATAGCCAGAAGGCAAAGTTTATTCATATTGATAATCGATAATCTAAGGTTCGTAGTTGCGCTTTAACGCTTTTATTTTATAACTACTAAATGAATGAGTCAGAAGTTATAAGGAACCCAATTTTATAGTCTTTTTCAAAATTAAATTATCTACTGATTAATCTAAAATTTCTTCAGACTATAAGTCTGGGGCTACACAGACAAAGCTGCTCAAGATTTTGAATTTAGTGCATCTGCATGGACTTTCTAAAATAACCCGCGCAGGCGGTGAACTAGTTGGCGGTGTCGGTTTCCGTCCCGCCAAACTAGTGAACCCGGAGGGGTTTTGCCTGTGTAGCAGCGGTTTCAACCGCCAGGGATGAATCAAATTTAACTTGTAATCTGAACGTATAATCTACGTATTTACTCATGTATCAATTCGGATTGCTATAGCCCTTTTCGGTTGAGTGCAATACACTTCGGAGAACCTCACCCCCATCCCCTCTCCTTGTTAAGGAGAGGGGTGAGGTTTTTGTATTCTATTCAACTAAAAACCGCTATATTGTTCGCTTTTTGTCTTTGACAAACTTAAAATAAAACTTTTAAAAACCCTGCATAAAATTTCAACTTTCAACGTATTCAATATTAAGTTGGGATTCAACCCAAACATACAAAAATTAAACCATATTTTTCAGGAGTATAAATATGTTAAAGCGTTCTTTAGCTGTTGCTGCTGTTGGTACAGTATTAACTTTGGCTTCCATTAGCCCTTCTTTAGCTGCACCTGCTGACTTCATTGGTACTTGGGAAAATACAAACTCTAATACTCGCGGAATTACTAAATTAGTTGTAACCAAAGCTAGCGGAGATAAATTGAATATTAGGGCATTTGGTAGCTGTAGTCCCAAGGATTGCGATTGGGGTACAGCATCCTTAACTACCTACGGTACTAGCGTACAAGATAAAAATCATCGCTCTGCTACTACTAACTACAATAAGAGTTTTGCCAATACTCTATTAACTATTAATCTTGGAAGTACAAACAAATTAAACCTACAAAGTTTTACTCTATTTAAAGATAATAGCAACAGGCAAAACTACACTTCTATAGAAGCTTTTCGTAAGCGCTAATTCCATTTTTTCTCAATTATCAGCAATCAAAAAGTGAGTATATATTAAGTTTCGGATATAATCGGTATTATCAAACTGATTTTATCCGATTTCTCTATTTAACAAATCTGACAAAAATAAACGCAATATTATCGAATGGGAAAAGAATTTTCGTCTGGTAATTGACTATCATGTTCAATGTTCGGAGTAATCCAGGGTGCAGATGGTGGTAAGTGCCGCATTGGTGTATAGCTTCCATTTCCAGGCTTAGGTTTAATTACTGGCATTTTATTCATCATCTCTCCTTCAATCGGGGGAATCCAAGGTGGTGGTGGTGGCATTGGTCTGATACCACCTTGTGCGGGATTTAACATTGCATCAATCGAATCTTTGAGCTTGACGGCTTGATATTCAACCTGCTTTACTGTATTCGCCAACCCTGGGATAGCAGTTAATAAAACTGTAGATATCGCAATCGTTACACTAAGAATTTTGCTTTTCATCTAGACCTCTAAAACTTAGAAATTTATGTAACTACGTACTCAACTACTAACCGCGATCGCAGTATTTCAGAAATAAATGCTCAGGTTTTTTCTAACTACACTAATTTATTAATTAGATTCGCATTGGTAAACAGCACTAAAAATCATACATTCCTAATTAAGTAATGTATCTGCGATTAATATTTAAACAAGTCTATTAACTTGCTTTCAAGAAACCCAAAACTGCCATCAATGCGAACACAACATATATTATATGTCAGCAATTATACTAATTATACCGGATTAGAATATTCTCTGTCATCATCTTCTAACTAAATTTATATTAATTAGTTTTATAGTTAATTAACGATTGTCTAAGCATTAAAATAAGGGAACGAATAGCTTTTAATTAGCTAAATATTAAAAGAGACGTAGCTTCCAAACTCCAAACTCCTTTATTCCCTCATTTTCGCCACAATTGCTGTAAAGCGTTTGCTAAATTAACAAATATCTCTTCGATTTTCAACATTGCGTTGTCAATTAATGCCAAAAATTGCTCTAAGGGATGCTTTTGATACCCAATTAATTCTGCTTTGGTTTCGATCCATTCTGGTTTGGCTTCGACTTGTGTTGATTCGCGAGTTTGAGTAATTTCTGCTTGATTCTGATGCGATCGCGTTGGACTAATAGTAATTTTTTGGGAGATTGGAGAATTTACTGTAGTGCGAGCATCTTGCTGGCTTCCCTTTATAAAATCTTGCTGGCTTCCCTTTATAAAATCTTGCTGGCTTCCCTTTATAAAATCTTGCTGGCTTCCCTTTATAAAATCTTGCTGGCTTCCCTTTATAAA
>NZ_JAYGHM010000016.1:11844-15356 GCF_034931125.1 Rivularia sp. UHCC 0363
TGGCTTCCCTTTATAAAATCTTGCTGGCTTCCCTTTATAAAATCTTGCTGGCTTCCCTTTATAAAATCTTGCTGGCTTCCCTTTATAAAATCTTGCTGGCTTCCCTTTATAAAATCTTGCTCATTTCGTAGAACAGGTTTTTTCGGATTCTGTAAACCAGCTTTTTCTTTGAGTCGTAATGTTCTCCAATTTGGAATTTGAAAACGTCCAAATAGTTTTTCGGAGGAACTATTTACTTGAGTGGAAGGATTTAATTGTAATGCTTGATTTTCTCTATTTAGTTGCGGGATTCCACTATTAAATAAGTCTTCAAAAGTTAACCAGTCATCTGTTGATTGGCTTTGTAATTTAGAATTAGGTTTAATCGTAGGAAGATATCTTGTTGGTGGAGTTTGCTTAATTTTTTTACCTTTGGGTTCCCCATAAAAGTAATTCAGCGCTGCTGAAATCAAAGCTTGAATTCTGGACTTGTATGATTCTAAATTACCATCAGCTACAACTTGTTTTGTGTCGAGGGTTATATTACGATACTCCGAAGATGTAACGTTTTGCGTATCTCCATATAAAAAGATGTCTAATTTTGCTTTTGCTACTTTAATTAGTTGATTGCTGCGCTGTCGTACTATAGCTTGAGCGCGGGATACGGGAACTAAAGCGTTTTCTAATTTCGCAACAGCAGTATCTAAAGATGCTACTGTACTTGGATTAATTTGTATATTGTATTCCTCATTGACATTTACCCCAGGTAATGCATTTGTTTGATTAACATTATCTTTATCTGGAGAAAGTGTTTTTAATATATTTTCTACTTTGGATAATAATTTTTCTGGCTTTTCTTGAGATAACCGCCAAGAACGCCAATAATTAGCAATTTCAATGATAATCTTGTTTTCTAACGCTTGCTGTTGCGATGCAGTTAAAATATCAAGAATTTCGTTTTCGCTGGTTACAAGTACTAAATTTTGACTGCACAGTTGTGAAGCAATTCCCCGAATTTTTGGAGCAGAATATTTTAAATTACTTGGGGAATTTTGCTCGTTTGGTTGATTAATTGTAGTGCGAGCATCTTGCTCGCTAGCTTGAAGCCCGCTATCTTGAATATGCTCGCTAGCTTGAAGCCCGCTATCTTGAATATGCTCGCTAGCTTGAGCATCTTGCAGGCTTGGCTGATTAGATAAGGAGCTAGACGCGGACACTACGATATTTGCTTTAGAAGTGCGAGAAATAGATAATTGCCAATCCCCTGAAGAGGGAATATATTGCGTTTCGATATTTTCTAGGACTCTTGCGATCGCAGTGTCGGTAGCTAAAGGAATTTCTTCTGGTGGTGCTGCGGGAAGTTGCGTTCCAGCGGAATCAACGGCTTTTTGTAACAGTAAATATATGGATTGAGAAAGTGCTTCAATTGACCAACTTGTGGCAACTTGTAACTGTCGCAACGAGCGTCCGAATCCTTCACCGAAGCGTGTGGATTGTTTGTGAAAGAAGTTAAATAGCCTGCTTTGATAGCGTCCTTTGGGAGCAGAAGGCATGGTAGGAAGTTAGGAGTTAGGAGTTGGGAGTTGGGAGTTATTTGAAAAACCTTACCCCACCTCCGGCACCTTACTAAGGAGAGGGAAAGGGGTGAGGTTAATTTTGTATTCTAATCAACTGAAAACCACTATATGTGAAAAAATCATCAAAAATTGTTACATAACAAAATTTCTAAATGTTTTTCTAAAGATTTATCGGTATCCTTTTTTTAAGTTCTTTTACTATTAAGCATATAGAACTTTTTACCCGATTTTAGCGGAAATATGACTAATTCCATACCTGAATCTAATACAAATCTAAATTCACCAACTAATTCGCAAATTATTCTGCAAGCGGTTGAAAAGTTACGTGCTTTTTCTGAAACGGATGTTCGCTCAAATTGGCGCAGTTTTTCAGGTGATATGAGTGTTAATGAGGTTTTCGCTGCCGATTTTTCTAGTTGGGATAGTACGGAATTAAACGCTAAAGGACATATTGCTTGGGAAAAGGGTAAAAATGTGTTTTGGTTAACACAAAAAATTATCGTTCCCCAAGATTTGCAAGGTTATCCGGTCGCAGGTTTGTGTTTGCGATTGGCTTTGGTTTGGTGGGCTGATTCCGCTCAAGTCTATATTAATGGTTCTTTGGTAGCTCAGGGCGATTTATTTGATTTTTCGCAACGAGTTTTATTGAATGAGCAGGTAACACCGGGTGAAGAGTTTAATGTTGCTTTGCGTTTGGTAAGTCCGGGACACGATAATGGTGCTTTGGTAAATTCGAGGTGCGTTTATGAAGCTGTGGGGAATAATCTTGATCCCGGTTTTGTCGCGTCGGAGTTGGCGATCGCACAGCGTTATTATGAAGCTTTTGCTCCCGATGAGTTAGATGTGGTTGCGGGGTTGGTGAAGGAAGTTGTTGGGGAAATTGACGCTGAGGAAGAAGGAAGAGAAGTAAAGGAGGTAGTTGATAAATCGCTGGGTTTTCTAAGTAATAGGCTTAATCAATCCAAAATCCGTCTTGAAAAGTTTGATGGGACGGAAACCGACCCCATCAACTTTCCGCAAAATCTAAAATCTAAAATTCATCTTGTTGGTCATGCACATTTGGATATGGCTTGGTTATGGCGGGTATGTGATACTTGGGAGGCTGCGAAGAATACTTTTACGTCGGTTTTGAAGCTGCAAGAGGATTTTCCGGAGTTGATTTTCTGTCATTCGACTCCAGCGCTTTATGCTTGGGTGGAAGAAAATTGTCCAGATTTATTTGCACAAATAAAAAAAGCTGTTGAAAATAATCTTTGGGAAGTTGTGGGCGCTTTTTGGGTGGAACCGGAGTTAAATATAATTTCTGGTGAATCGATTGTTCGTCAATTATTATACGGTCAACGCTACGTAAAAGAGAAGTTTGGTAAGTTTTCCACGGTTGCATGGCTTCCTGACAGCTTCGGCTTTTGCTGGACTTTACCTCAATTTATGATTGGTGCGGGAGTGGAATATTTTGTTACTCAAAAGCTGATTTGGAACGATACAACTAAATTTCCTCACGGAGCTTTTTGGTGGCGATCGCCAGATGGTAGCGAAATATTCAGCTTGATGTCAGCGCCGATTGGTGAAGGTATCGACCCAGTAAAAATGGTAGAGTACGCGATCGCTTGGGAGAAACAAACGGGTTTACAAGATTATCTCTGGCTTCCCGGAGTCGGCGATCACGGCGGCGGACCCACCCGTGATATGCTCGAAATTGCCCGACGCTGGCAAGATTCACCTTTATGTCCCGAACTTGAATTCACCACCGTTGAGAAGTATTTGCGGGGGATTCAGGGACAAGGGGATGGGGAGATGGGGAGATGGGGAGATGGTGAATCCACTCTCGTGCGGAGGTTCCCTCCGTTGAGAGAAGTGGTGAACCCGTTCGCGAAGCGTCTCCGTAAGGAGAAGGGGGAGATTGGGAGATGGGGAGATGGGGAGATGGGGAGATGGGGAGATGGGGAGATGGGGAGA
>NZ_JAYGHM010000016.1:15381-32134 GCF_034931125.1 Rivularia sp. UHCC 0363
TGGGGAGATGGGGAGATGGGGAGATGGGGAGATGGGGAGATGGGGAGATGGGGAGATGGGGAGATTGGGAGATGGGGAGATGGGAAGATGGGGAGATGGGGAGATGGGGAGATTGGAAGATGGGGAGATGGGGGGAACAATCCAAAATCCAAAATCTAAAATCCAAAATTGGAATGATGAACTATATCTGGAATTCCATCGCGGCTGCTATACTACTCATGGCGACCAAAAGCGTTACAATCGTCGCGGTGAAAATCTGCTGTATGAAGCGGAATTGTTTGCAGCAATAGCTTGTATTAGCTGTGGTGTAGATTATCCCAAAGCTGAAATTGAAGCGGCTTGGAAAAAACTTTTATTTAATCAGTTTCACGATATTTTACCAGGTTCCTCGATTCCGGAAGTCTATGAAGATGCTTTACCCGAATGGCAATATATGGAAACTACTGCGTCCAAGATATTACAGCAGTCTTTAGATACTTTAGTAAATCGAATTGATTTACCAAAATCGCCACAACCTGATAGTTTCCCCATAGTTGTTTTCAATTCTCTTAATTGGCTGCGATCGCAAGTTGTTTCTATTTCCTTACCTGCGGCTACTCAACAATGGCAGATTTACGATACTTCGGGTAATCAAATTATCTCTCAACTTGATGCCGATGCACAATTATTATTTTTAGCAAGTGATATTCCTGCGGTGGGTTATCGATTATTTTGGCTTACTCCCACTCAAGAGTCACCACCACAAAATCAACCGGAAACTATAGCGCTACAGTTTATTCTAGAAAATGAATATCTACGGGTAGTTGTTGACGAAGAAACTGGAGACTTAAGCAGCGTTTTCGACAAATTAAATCATCGAGAAATACTTTCAGCCAGCGGAAATCAACTGCAAGCATTTACAGATCAAGGTCAGTATTGGGATGCATGGAACATCGACCCCAATTATGCAGAGCATATTTTACCACCACTTAAAGTAAAATCAATCGAGTGGCAAGAAAAGGGATTATTGCAAAATCGTTTGCGGGTAGTCCGACAGTTGGGACAATCGGAGTTTATTCAAGATTATATATTGCAAGCGGCTTCTCCAATCTTGAAAATTGCCACCAAAGTTAACTGGTTAGAACGTCACGTTTTAGTAAAAGCAGCCTTTCCATTGAACTTAGAAGCAGATTTCGTTACTTATGAAATTCCTTGCGGTGCAATTCAACGCACAACCAAACCCCAAACTCCAGCAGAAAAAGCTAAATGGGAAGTTCCCGCATTACGTTGGGCTGATTTGACACAACCAGAAAACGAGAATAATTCTGCTTACGGTGTAAGTTTATTAAACGATTGCAAATACGGTTACGATGCTCAACCAAATCAATTACGTTTGAGCTTATTGAGGAGTCCAGAATGGCCGAATCCAGAAGCTGACAAAGGTTTTCATGAATTTAGCTACGGCTTGTATCCCCATGCAGGAACTTGGGAGAAAGCCCAAACAGTCAAGCGTGGATATGAATTCAATCAACCTTTAAAAGTAGTCGTTCGTGAAAAAAGTAATCCCAAAGTTTCTACACCATCATCAACTCAAACATTAAAAGACCAAGCCAGCTTTATCGATATATCAGCGCAAAACTTAATCTTAATGGCATTTAAACAAGCCGAAGATAATCCCCAACAATGGATTATGCGTTGTTACGAATGTCAAGGAGAAACAGCAGAACTTCAACTAACCAGCGACATCGGCTTAACTGTAACAAAATCTGTAGATTTATTAGAACGTCCTCTAGTAAATTCAGAACTTGCGATCGCACCGTGGAAAATCGCTAGCTTTAAAGTAGGGAATTGGTAATTGGTAATTGCGAATTGGGAATGGGTAATTGGTAATTGCGTTCGCGAAGCGTCTCCCGAAGGGAGAAATTGCGAATTGCGAATTGCGAATTGTCCCCCCATCTCCCCATCTCCCCATCTCCCCATCTCCCCCTCCCCCCATCTCCCCATCACCCCATCACCTTGTCCCCTACCTAATCCTCATGGTCTTCAAAAGGGTCTCCCAGTTCTTTACTCGGAGGACCAAAGGAAGTATAGACGGACATGACCGTAACTGTAATCAAGACAGCGGCTACAGAAATACTAAGAACTATTGCGGGTTCCATATCGGGTATATATTATGAGTACTATTCTTATACAATATTACAGATGATTAAAAAATGTTTTGGTAATTAACCTGGAATTGGACTATGGCACAAAGAACACGTTTGGGAGATATTCTCAGACCCCTGAATGCTGAGTACGGGAAAGTGGCTCCCGGCTGGGGTACTACCCCATTGATGGCTGTTTTCATGCTGTTATTTTTTGTTTTTCTGTTGATTATTTTGCAACTTTATAACAAATCAATCCTTATTCAGGGTATTAATGTGGATTGGCGAAGCTTGGGTAACTAAGTAAATATATTCTGAGATTAAATTTTAACCCGGCATCACCGGGTTTTTTGTTTGTTAATCAATGTTTGAGCATTCTCTTGAGCGATAAATCGCTAAACTACAGATGTGGATTAAAGGACGGTTGTTGAATTCATAGGAGAAAAGCAATGAATATATTTGGTATCGGTTTACCGGAAATGGCTGTAATTATGGCTGTAGCTCTGCTGGTTTTTGGTCCGAAAAAGTTACCCGAAATCGGTCGTAGTATGGGAAAAGCTATTCGCGGTTTTCAAGATGCTTCCCAAGAGTTTCAAGATGAATTTAAAAAAGAAGCTTCACAATTAGAAGAAGCTGTTAAGACTACAGCCGAACTCGAACGCAAGCAAATAAATGCAGTAGAAAAGGTAGAGGAAGTTTGAGTGTTAAAGGATGAAGAGAGATTTTTCAACTACTAATTGTTGCTTTCGTCATAAGATACATGATAGAAAATTAATCTTCATCCTCCTTTATAAGTAAGTCGGCACAAATAAAACCAACTATGTAGCAGAATGTAAATTGGCTGTCTTCGCTCCCTACTCCCTACTCCCTTGTGATGATTAGGATTTTCAAGCCGACCTACTTAATTTATAGTTATTAATAATTGATTATTTCTATGCAAGCTGCTAGTAAAAAAACTTTATTGATTCCCCAGCTAATTGTTGGTTTGGGAAATCCAGAACCTAAGTACGATAAAACGCGCCATAATATTGGTTTTGCTGCAATAGACGTTTTATCGCGTTCTTGGAAAGCATCTC
Source organism: Rivularia sp. UHCC 0363 (assembly GCF_034931125.1). Lineage (NCBI taxonomy): Bacteria > Bacillati > Cyanobacteriota > Cyanophyceae > Nostocales > Rivulariaceae > Rivularia > Rivularia sp. UHCC 0363. The sequence continues at coordinate 18,581 of NZ_JAYGHM010000016.1, forward strand.
TAAGCGAAAATCGTAAGTTCAAAGGTGAGTATGCTGAAACTACTGCACCGGGAGGAAAAAAGGTTCATTTGCTCAAGCCTTTAACTTACATGAATCTTTCGGGAGAATCAATAGGTGCGGTGGCTTCTTGGTACAAGTTAAAGCCAGAATCGGTATTGATTATTTATGATGACATGGATTTACCCGTGGGAAGAGTTCGCTTGCGTTTGTCTGGTTCTGCTGGGGGACACAATGGCATGAAAAGCACTATTTCTCATCTGGGTTCCAAGGATTTTCCTCGTTTACGTATTGGTATTGGTAGACCAAAAAAGCTAGAAGACAGCGAAAATGGTGGTAATATTTCCCATGTTTTAGGTAAGTTTTCTCCGGAAGAAAATGAGTTAATGTCTTCTGTTTTAGATTATGTAGTTGAATGTGTGGAATTGTGTTTGAAAAAAGGTGTTGAGAAAGCAATGAATGATTGTAATAAAAAGAATTTGAATGTACTAGATTCTAAAAAAGGGTAAACCTTCTCAAAGTGCCATTTCTGAAGTGGGGAAGTGTGCTGCGGTATGCCGTTATTATGCGGAGAAAGCTGCTGAGTTCCTAGCTGACGTTTTAGTAGAAACCGATGCTAATAAAACTTACGTTCAAAGAAAGCATTGTAGGGTGATAAGAGCCGAAGTTCGTAACGTACCAAATTATTAAAAATGTTACCAATACTTGGGTGAGGTAACTCCTTCAAGCAAGTCAACTCGCGGAAAGAGGAAGTCTAAGAAGTGATTCTTGGAATCCCCGTGCATTTACGCCGGGGAGGATGTCAAGCCTCACCTATGTTTCAGAATTCACATGGAATTGTTATATTTATGCTATGCGTTCGCTAATTAAAGGTTGATTGGTAGTGAAATTTCAAGTAATTTTCATATTCGATGCGGAATATCAAGGATATGTTGCTGAAGTTCCCGAACTTCCCGGTTGCGTGAGTCAAGGGAAGACTTTGGATGACGCGGTGGAAAATATCAAAGATGCGATTAAAGGTTATTTATACGTTCAAGAAAAGCATGGTAAACCTTATCAGAAGAAGGAATCTCAATCTTTCGTTGGGGAAGTTGTGATATAAATGTCACCCTCAACCGCTACTTGAATATCTGCCATGATTCACCTACGAATTATTCCTATGTCATTGTAAAAAAGGTTAGAAGTAATTAAGGTCAAAGGTTAAAATTCTTTTTATCTCCCCATCTCCCAATCTCCCAATCTCCCAATCTCCCCATCTCCCCATCTCCCAATCTCCCAATCTCCCCATCTCCCCATCTCCCAATCTCCCGAAGAAATTTTGTTATCTCGCAAAATTAATGAGACGTTGCAGTGCAACGTCTCTACATAGGTTATTTGGTTCGATTCTCTAGTAAGCCAATAATCTCAGTATATGCACGACCTAAGAATGTCAATTTTTAGTCTAACTTCAGTATATCTGTGTTGCTATCACGACGCTTTTGATCTTTCTCGTCAAACTTCGCGATACAAGATCCTTTTTCAACCATGACACAACTCAAGTAATCGGTTGCTTCAATTAAAGCTGCACGCAGCGCTTTCCCTACAGGGACACGCTTTGTCTCGGAGCGATCGCCGCCCAAGTTCACACCACCCAAGCTCACTCCCACATTACCACCTCCAGATTTTGAGGTAGCGCGACCCTCTACGGTTCTCGTATAAACTACTTCGCCTGTAGTGGAATCAACAACTCGCAAATCGATGGCGATATAAGCGTCCTCGGACTTTTTACCCCCGCCACCTCCAATCCTAATGCCACCAACGTTGATACCGCCGATTCTAGCTCCGGTGTTTTTTTTGGCAACTCCTTCTTCGTAGGATGTCACTTGACCCAACACAATGTACCGAGACCCTGTTAGTTGCCCTTTCTTCGCTTCGGTTCCTTGACGGACTAGCCCCAGTTCGGCTAATTCCTGTTCAGATAAAACTGCTCCGAGTTTTTGCCGCTCGACTACAGTAAACTTTCCTGTCGCATTCAATTCATTACTCAGTGCAGATGCCAAATCTCTAGCAGTGCTTCCCTGCCACCACCACCAGGCTGACTCATTTTTGAATTCTGGAACTGAAATCGTGGGTTTGGATTGTGCCAATACTGTGCTTCCAGTGCTGATGCTTAACCCCAAAGCCATGAGCGTAGCAGTAGCATTTAAAACCATTGCGCGAAAATTATGTGAGATTTTCATCGGTATAATTTCTAGAAGAAGAATACTACATTTTTTACTACGTAGAAAGAATGATTAATAAGATACATCCTTCCACTTAAACAGGATAACACTATAATTTGTCAAAAATTATGTAGATGATAATGTGCATTTTTTAACTTTATTTCTGCTGCTTATATTCGAGATATCACTTACGGACTTGTTCGGCGATAAGCAAGCAAAGCTTGATGCCTTCGGCATTACGCCATTGTCCCCCCGATAATCCCTACAATAGTTGCAATAGTCGTAACTGTTAGCTCTCTTTAGTTTTCTGCGGGTGTAGTATAGCTTCCCGAAATTCCCGAAATAGATAAAAGTGCCTCCGTAGCTGCAACCGAATCCTCACCCTCAATTGCTACTTGAATATCTGCCATGATTAACACGCAAATTATTCCTATGTCATTGTAAAAAAGGTTAGGAGTAATTAAGGTTAAAGGTCAAAGGTCAAAGGTTAAAATTCTTTTTATCTCCCCATCCCCCCATCTCCCTATCTCCCCATCCCCCCATCCCCCCATCTCCCCATCCCCCCATCTCCCCATCCCGCCATCCCCCCATCTCCCCATCATCTCATCCCAAAAGTGGTAGCTTTTAAAAAATTAATGTAAGACTATAAAGTTACCTCACACTATTTAATCGAGAGGTGAAAAAATGGCGATCGCTACGATCAATCCTGCAACAGGAGAAACTCTCAAGACTTTTGAGTCTTTGAGTGATACAGAAGTTGCCAATGCAGTAACTAAAGCCCACAAAGCTTTTCAAGATTATCGCAACACGAGTTTTGCTCAACGCGCTGAGTGGATGCACCTCGCTGCTGATATTTTAGAGTCAGATAAGGCAGATTTTGCCAAGATCATGACTTTGGAAATGGGTAAGCCTTATCGCAGTGCTGTTTCTGAAGTCGAAAAGTGCGCTACGGTATGTCGTTATTATGCGGATAAAGCGGCTGAGTTTTTAGCTGATGTTTCAGTAGAAACCGATGCTAGTAAAAGTTTTGTAAAATACCAACCTCTAGGAATAATTTTGGCGGTGATGCCGTGGAATTTCCCGTTTTGGCAGGTGTTTCGCTTTGTGGCTCCGGCGCTGATGGCTGGTAATGTCGGTTTGCTCAAACACGCTTCTAATGTGCCTCAGTGCGCGTTAGCTATTGAAAATATTATTCAGCGAGCCGGTTTTCCCCAGGGCGTTTTTCAAAGTTTATTGATCGGTTCGGACAAGGTAGCAAATTTAATCGCTGACGATCGCGTTAAGGCTGCCACTTTAACCGGAAGTGAAGGTGCGGGAGCATCTTTAGCAGCAGCAGCAGGAAAACATCTCAAGAAAACAGTCTTGGAATTGGGAGGAAGCGACCCGTTTATCGTGTTAGCAAGTGCTGACATCGCAGCCGCAGCTGTCACCGGAACTACAGCACGAATGTTGAATAACGGTCAATCTTGTATAGCAGCCAAACGCTTTATTGTTGCGGAAACGGTTGCTGACGAGTTTGAAAAACTGCTTTTAGAAAAATTTCAAGCATTGAAAATCGGCGACCCCATGCAGGAAGATACTAATATAGGTCCGCTAGCGACTCCGGATATTCTTAAAGAATTAGACGACCAGGTGCAAAACTCTCTCAATAGTGGTGCGAAAGTATTGCTGGGGGGAAAACCTTTAATAAATATGAAAGGTAATTATTATCCACCAACAATTCTGACCGATATTTCCCCGGATTCTGCTACAGCTAAAGAAGAATTTTTTGGTCCGGTAGCGATGTTATTTCGGGTCAAAGATATTGACGAAGCGATAAATATTGCTAATAACACCCCCTTCGGTTTGGGTGCGAGTGCTTGGACAACCGACACCGCAGAACAACAGCGCTTAATCTCCGAAATCGAGGCTGGGGCTGTATTTATCAACGGTTTAGTCAAATCCGACCCCCGATTACCCTTCGGTGGTACCAAACTATCCGGCTATGGAAGAGAATTAAGTATTCAAGGCATACACGAGTTTGTCAATGTTAAAACTGTGTGGGTGAAATAATTTTGGGTTTTGGATTTTGGATTTTGGATTGAAAAATAAGCCTCTGGCTTATGGTTCAAGGGATAATCTAAAATCTATAAAGTTTAGAACTATTATTTAAAATCTAAAATCCAAAACCTTCACGCTCTTTCAAGAGAATAATCCAAAATCTAAAATCTAAAATCTAAAGCAGGGGAATCACAATGGATACAGCAGAACTACTAGTCAAATGCTTGGAAAATGAAGGGGTGGAATATGTATTTGGACTCCCCGGTGAAGAGAATTTACACGTTTTGGAGGCTTTGAAGAAATCTTCAATTAAGTTTATTACTACCCGTCACGAACAAGGTGCGGCTTTTATGGCGGATGTCTACGGACGTTTGACTGGTAAGGCTGGCGTGTGTCTTTCTACACTTGGTCCCGGTGCCACTAATTTAATGACTGGGGTGGCAGATGCAAACTTGGATGGTGCGCCATTGGTAGCAATTACCGGACAGGTGGGAACCGATAGAATGCATATCGAATCTCACCAATATTTAGATTTGGTAGCAATGTTTGCGCCAGTTACTAAGTGGAATAAGCAAATTGTTCGTCCGAGTATTACCCCAGAAGTTGTCCGCAAAGCTTTCAAACGAGCGCAAAGAGAAAAGCCGGGTGCAGTACATATTGACTTACCAGAAAATATTGCCGCAATGTCCGTAGAAGGTAAGCCTTTACGTAAGGATAATGAAGAAAAAACTTATGCTTCTTTTGGAACTATTAGAGCTGCTGCTGCGGCAATTTCTCAAGCTACCAACCCGATAATTTTAGTTGGAAATGGAGCAATTCGGGCAAAAGCTAGCGATGCGGTAACTCAATTTGCTACCGACTTAAATATTCCGGCTGCCAATACTTTTATGGGTAAAGGCATAATTCCTTATACTCATCCTTTGGCTTTGTGGACAGTAGGATTGCAGCAACGAGATTTTAGTATTTGCGGTTTTGATAATACCGATCTAGTAATTGCAATTGGCTACGATTTAATTGAATTTTCGCCCAAAAAATGGAATCCTGATGGTAATATTCCGATTATTCATATTGGTTCAAAGTTAGCAGAAATCGATAGCAGCTATATTCCGGAAGTGGAAGTAGTCGGCGATATAAGTGATTCTTTAAATGAAATTTTGAAGGTAGCAAATCGACACGATAAAGCCCAACCTTACGCAATTAAACTTAGAGAAAATATTCGTGCCGATTACGAATTTCACGCTAAAGACGAAGGATTTCCCATTAAACCGCAAAAGCTAATTTACGACTTACGGCAGGTGATGGGGCCCGAAGATATTGTAATATCCGATGTCGGCGCACATAAAATGTGGGTTGCCCGTCACTATCATTGTCATAGTCCAAATACCTGTATTATTTCTAATGGTTTCGCGGCAATGGGAATTGCTATTCCTGGAGCTTTAGCAGCGAAATTAGTTCATCCCAACCGTAAAGTTGTAGCCGTTAGCGGTGACGGTGGTTTTATGATGAACTGTCAAGAATTAGAAACAGCTTTGCGAGTTGGTACACCATTTGTGACGCTGGTTTTTAATGATGGTGGCTACGGGTTGATCGAGTGGAAACAGGAAAATCAATTTGGTGAAGGTAAAGCATCTTTTATCAAATTTGGCAATCCCGACTTTGTTAAATTTGCCGAAAGTATGGGATTGAAAGGTTATCGAGTCGAATCTGCTACTGATTTCATTCCTATTCTTAAAGAAGCCCTAGCGCAAGACGTTCCAACGGTAATTGATTGTCCCGTCGATTATCGAGAAAATATGCAGTTTACCAAAAAAGCCGGAGATTTAAACTGTGCGGTTTAATCGTAGAAATTAGAAATACTACCGCAAACAATGTAGAGACGTAGCATTGCTACGTCTTTATTAAGTATGGCGATCGCAACTTTTGATTGCTGGCGATCGCGCTGCTGCAAGCAGAACGTCATCAATCTGTAAAAATCTAGCTGTACGTCTTAACTAGTAACTAGTTCCCAGTCTCCGACTGGGAACTCCTGTATGTGAGGCTCTGCCTCAAGTATATTAAGAGGCTCTGCCTAGGCTGTTGACTCTGTGCTTTTTTTTGCACTAAAAGTTCATACAGTTTTTTTGTTGAATTTTGACGGTCGGCAGAGCCGACTGTCATGGGTTCCCAGGCTCAGCCTGGGAACCAGTTATTAACTAGTAACTAGTTCCCAGTCTCCGACTGGGAACTCCTGTATGTGAGGCTCTGCCTCAAGTATATTAAGAGGCTCTGCCTAGGCTGTTGACTCTGTGCTTTTTTTTGCACTAAAAGTTCATACAGTTTTTTTGTTGGCTTTTGACGGTCGGCAGAGCCGACTGTCATGGGTTCCCAGGCTCAGCCTGGGAACCAGTTAACCAGTTATAAATTCTATCAAAATCAACAGCCTAGGCAGAGCCTCTCGACAAGGGTTCCCAGACACAGCCTGGGAACAAAAAAATAAAGCTAGTACGTTTGTAGCGCACCCTATAAGATTCTATTAACAATTACGCCAAAATGTATTTATTCACTCTTGAAAATAACCTCTACAAATAGTTTTCTAAGAATGTAGCGAAAAAAGGTTATTATATCCAATGGATGAAAAGCGTCTCCAGATTTATTTCGATATTATAAATCAGCTACTTATAACCGCGAGCAGCGAACAAGCAGAACCGAAAAATTTAGATGCTGACCCCGAATATGTTGATGCTGGGTTAGTAGAAACAATGATGCAAGTAGCTCAGGGCTTTTCTGAGGAAGGGAATCAAGATACTGCTGATTTTTTGACTACCGTTGCAACTCAGTTAGGTGATGCTCTGGGATTACCAATAACAAATTCGAGTGTAAAAAATCAAGCTGACTTATTAATTCAAGCGTTATTAGCTACCGAAGAAACCGAAGGCAACCCGGAAGTCGTGTATCCTTTGCTGCACAATAATATTGAGTTGCTCGATGATAAATTCGCTGAAGTTTTGCGAAATTGGGTAGTAGATGCCATTTCTCAGTCGAGTTCCGAACAAGCAGAAGACATCGCTGCAACTATTGGTATTTTCAGTAGCTTGATGCATGAATTCCCTTTAGGTAAGCGTGTCAATAATCTAGAAATTGCGATCGCGGGTTATGAAACCATAAGTTCTGTATTTACTTCTGCCAATTATCCCGAACAATGGGCAGCAACTCAATATAATTTAGGAAATGCTTATGGCGATCGCATTAACGGGAAAAAAGCCGAGAATGTCGAAAAGGCAATTGATTGCTATCAATCTGCATTACAAGTTCACACCCGCGAAACATATCCCTACGAATGGGCAATGATTCATAATAATTTAGGTAGTGCTTACAGTAATAGAGTTGAGTCAGATAAGACGGAAAATCTTAACAAAGCTATTCATCATTACGAAACTGCATTGCAAGTTCATACCAAACAAGCATATCCTGATGAATGGAAAATGACTCAAACTAATCTGGCAGCAGCTTATCTAGAAAAAGGGAATAAAAGTTAGGAGTTAGGAGTTAGAAATTAGGAGTTAGGAGTTAGGAGTTAGGAGTTATAAAAAACCTTCTTTCGGCTTCTTATGAGAGGACAATCTAAAATTTAAAATCTAAAATCTAAAATCCATTGACGCGAAAGCGTCTATCCAAAATTTAAAAACTCCCTATTCCCTTTTATTAAATATGAAAAAAGTATTATTCCTGTGTACGGGTAACTATTACCGCAGTCGTTTTGCTGAAAAATTATTTAATGATTTAGCTACTCAAAAAGGTCTAGATTGGCAAGCTGATTCCCGTGGTTTAGCACTCGAACGCGGTACTAATAATGTTGGGGCAATTTCCCATTATGCGGTTGCGGCTCTCAAAGAACGCGGAATTAATCTATTAGTAGAAGAACGTTTTCCTCAATCTGCAATTGAACAAGATTTCCAGCAATTTGATTTAATAATTGCCGTTGATGAATCGGAACATCGTCCTTTAATGCAGCAGCGTTTTCTTCCGTGGATAGATAATATTCAATATTGGTTGATCCACGATATTGATAAAACTTCTCCTCAAGAAGCTTTGGGGGAATTGGAGAAAAATGTACGAGAATTAATTGAAAATTTAAGACTTAATAATTGAAAAACATTTTCTCTCTATATTTATATATGTCCGGTGCAGTACCGACAGATGATTAAAGTCAGGTGTACTGTTTAGATGAGTATTAAAATAAATTAGCGGTAATCAACCGTTAATTATCTTTACTTGTATACTCAAAACCTTTTAACATTTGGTTAAGATTTTAACTTAATATAGCGGTTTTCGTTCGGGTCTAATACACTTTGAAACCTCACCCCGCCGACCGCACCCCTCTCCTTAGTAAGGAGAGGGGAAGGGGGTGAGGTCAATTTTGTATTCTATTCAACTAAAAATCGCTATATTTGAAATCCTATCCTGATGCAGTCGGTTTTTTAACCAACTACTCAATCAAGGATAGCTAATATGTATTACACATTAGAGAATCAACTACTTGCGGCTTTATCAGATTCAGAATATCAGCATCTAGCTCCTCATTTAGAAGAAATTTCGCTCGCTGCCGCCGAAATCCTCTACAAACCAGGAGAAAATATAGAATTTGTTTATTTTCCCCTGAATGCAATGATTTCTTTTACTTCGAGTCTAGATGAACGTTTAACAATCGAAGTTGCTTTAGTAGGTAATGAAGGAATGGTCGGTCTTCCCGTTTTTTGGGGAGGAGATTCTACTATTAACACAGCCATAGTGCAAATTAAAGGCAATACCATGAAATTGGCTGCCGATGTACTTAGAAGTGAGTGCGTTCAAAATAAAACATTACGAAACTTATTGCTAATCTACACGCAATCACTATTTACTCAGGTTTCGCAGAATGGCGTATGTAGAGCCAATCATACTATAGAAAAGCAACTCGCTCGTTGGCTGCTGTCCGTCCAAGACTGCATACAGCTTGACGAATTTGTGCTAACTCAGGAATTTATCTCTCAAATGCTGGGAGTCCGTCGTGCTGGAGTTTCGGAAGCATCTACTGCTCTTCAAAAAATGGGACTAATTCGTTACAGTCGCGGTCGGATTGAAATTCTTGATCGAATTGCCTTAGAGTCAGCTTCTTGCTCTTGCTACCACATCATCAAAAACGAGTTGATTCGCTTACTGGATAGCCGGTAAACTCTTGAATCGATAAATTTGGGATACAACGCGAATTTTGCCACAAGGAACCAAAACTTGGCAAGTTTCGCATTAATTTATTTATTGATGTTAGGACTTACGCAAGCCCCCCTTCCCAAGGGGGGTTGGGGGGATCAAAATTCTCTGGAACACTATATTTCCCGTTGTTGTTGCGTAAGTCCTAGATGTAATAAAAAACTTTTTTTTAATTTAAATATTCTGATTTTAATCTTCACATTTAAGATAGCTAAGACTCACTTTTTTTATAACAAATATTAATTATTATTTAATTCTCCATAAAAACATAATTTTAGCGGAAATATTAGAAGATTATTTGTCAAAGATGCCTATATAGCAAGCATTCTAAGTTTATAAATAAAATCATATTTTTTATAGCAATTTATAAATAGGACAATAATTATTAATTAAAAAATGGCGTGTATGCACGTTAAAGTACATACAGATATAATATATAAATATAGGATAAATAAATATTTTTGTTGTGTTTAACCTTTTGCTGTTGAAAGCGAATTAAATGTTTTTTGAGGTTTTGCATTTATAGAAGACAAATTTTACCTAAAGCGGCAAATTTACCCACGTTCATAGTGGGAGCGAGAATACACATAATTATTTAGTTCAATCATAAAGAAATAGAACAGCAAATACAGAATGTTTGCTTAAAATTGAGATTTTTTTTGTGTAGCCAGTATTTACTTGTAATAAGGAAAACATATAGATGTCCGAATTAAATCGTGAATACACACAGAAGAACAAACTGTTAGCCGCTTTATCAGAATCGCAATACCAGCGGCTTGCTCCTAATCTAAAACAAGTGTCTTTACTCTCCGGTCAAATTCTTTACGAAGCGGAAGAACCGATACAATTCATTTACTTTCCGGTGAGTGCAATGATTTCTGACGTTTATATAATGGAGAACGGCTTGACAACCGAAGTCGCCTTAGTGGGTAATGAAGGAATGGTTGGTCTTCCCGTTTTTTGGGGAGGAAATTCCTCCGTTAGCACCATTCAAGCGCAAGTTAGCGGTAATGCGATCGCCTTAGATGCGGGTGTATTTAAAAACGAGTGCAGCAAGCACGGTGAACTAACAAAACTATTACTACTCTACACTCAAGCCATATTTACTCAGATTTCGCTAAATGTTGCCTGCAATAGCCACCACGCGATTGAGCAACGACTTGCTCGGTGGCTGCTTTCCGTCCAAGACTCCATGCAGCAAGAGGATATAGCGCTGACTCAGGAATTTATCTCCTATATGCTAGGAGTCCGTCGTGCTGGTGTGTCTGTAGCAGCTGGCATTCTTCAAGAGCGCGGCACAATTCACTACGTTCGCGGTCATATTACAATCTGCGATCGCCATGCTTTAGAAACAACTGCTTGCGAGTGCTACAAGATAATTAAAGAGGACTACTCGCGCTTACTTGGTGTATTTCAGAATTAGATAATACTAAAGTTGCTTTTTTTGTCGCTTTATGTATCCGTTAGCGTATAGACAGGAGTCGGCAAACAAATCTATTGTTTTTAATATATTGGTTTGTGTTCCCTGTTTGAAATATATTCTGTACGGAATTATCAGGCGATCGTCTAAAAAGAACATAAATTTAAACATAAAAAAAGCGGGCTTCTCGATTATTTTGCAAAATTTAAAAACCTCGCTCCATATACTTGCTATTGGAAAAAAGGTATTACTACCCAGAACGAGCGACAAATTAATTATTACCACTTCAAAAAAAAGGTGATATGGAATCTTTTCAAAATACTTTAGAACTAGCATGGTGGGTAGTAATAAAAACCGAACAGCCCTCATGTACTTATTACTTCGGTCCTTTTGATAGCACTTGCGAAGCTCAACTTTATCAAAGTGATTATATTGAAGATTTAGTTGCAGAAAAACCCCAGGAAATTTATGTTGAAACTAGATATTGCCTACCAAACTTTCTAACTTTATGCAAAGAAGAATATCTTCAAACAATATAGGTTCAAGGTGATATCTGTTAAATCATCGCTCAACAAAATTAGCTGTAAAAACCATGTTGAACCAACAAAACAAAAAGTTATTCCGGGAAAAAGACCAAAGTCTATCGCTTATTGACTCCTTTGCAGTAAATCATAAATTTGGCGAAGCGATAACAAATCATCCTAGTGTTTTAGTGATTGTGCAAGACCGATTGGGGCAAATAGTTTGCTTTAATCAAGCTTGCGAAAGCATAGTTGGCTCTACTCTCGATCAAGTCAAAGGTAAATTTGTCTGGGATTTATGTATGATTCCAGAACAAGTAGAAATGAGCCAAGCTGTTTTTCAACAAGTTTTGTCGGGCAAATATCCGGTTAAAAACGACAACTACCTGGTAGATAAAAACGGGAATTCTTATTTAATTTCTTGGTTTAATACAGCTTTAACCGATAGTTCTACTCGTGTTGAGTATGTTATCAGCGTTGGTTTTCATGTCACCCCGAATTTTCCGACGCTTGACACGGGACAATCTGAATGGAACAGTCAGAAATTTCGCGCTGTCTTCGATGAATCTTCAGAGTTTATGGCTTTATTGCAGCCAAATGGTCAGTTCATTGAAGCAAATCAAGCTCTTTTAGACTTTGCCAATTTGAGGCTGCTTGATATTGCGGGTAAATACCTGTGGAAAATGGACTGGTGGAAATCTGGAGATAAAACTCAAGCACAACTCAAGGACATAGTTTTACAAGCTCTAAAAGGTGAATCTGTTCGCTGCGAAATGGAATTGTTAGGAAATGACAAAAGTGAGAGAACCATCGACTTTTCTCTTAAGCCCTTTAGAAATGAAATCGGAAAAGTCGTAATGCTGCGGCTTGAAGGTCGGGATATCACCGAAAAAAAGCAGCTAGAAGCCCAAGTTTTTCACCTCCAACGTCTCGAAAGTATTGCAATGCTTGCTAGCGGTATTGTCCACGACATTAACAATATCTTGACACCAGTTCTAGGAATAGCTCATCTTTTAAAGCATAGCTACAGAAATGCTGATGTGAAGACACACAAGTTACTGGATATACTCGAAACTAATGTAAAAAACGGTGCCAAACTAGTAGAACAGGTGCTGTCATACTCGCGGCCTGTCCGAGGAAAGCGCACGGAAATACAGGTCGGAAAGCTAATTTCGGAAGTTAAAGATTTTGCTCAAAGTAGCTTTCCTGAATCGATTCAAATACATACACATATACCGCCAAATTTGTGGCTAATAAGAGGAGATGTCACGCAACTACATCAGGTTGTAATGAACCTTTGCATTAATGCACGGGATGCAATGCCAAAAGGGGGAGCGCTGAGTATATCGGTTGATAATCTCTTTCTCGATGAAAACTATGTTCGGATTTGCCCTGATGCCAAAACTGGAGCCTATATTGAAATTACCGTTCTAGATGTGGGCAACGGTATTCATCCGGAAATATTAGACCAAATTTTTGAACCATTTTTTACAACAAAATTAGATGGCGGTACGGGGTTAGGGCTTTCAACCGTTAAAACCATTGTCAAAAACCACGGTGGTTTTATTCATGTATACAGCAAACCACAAGAAGAAACTATATTCAAAATTTACCTTCCGGCTTTGCAGCAACCAGATATTCAAGCGTTAAGAGAAACGCTACCTACTGGGAATGGGGAACTAATTCTGATTGTCGATGACGAACCCACCATTTGCAATATTACTAAAACCACCTTAGAAACATATGGTTATCGAGCGCTAGTTGCCACCGATGGATTTGAGGCGATCGCCCTTTATGCTCAACACAAGCATGAAATAAAGACCGTATTGATGGACATAACAATGCCATTAATCAATAGTGAAAATGCAATCTATATGTTGCGAAAAATGAACCCGCAAATTCAAACTATTGCCCTAAGCGGATTTAATTGTGTCAGTCAGAGAGTTATAGCGATAGAAAACGGCGTTCAAGCATTTTTACCAAAGCCCTACACCACAGAAAGATTATTACAAACTGTTCACCAAGTAATACATGGAGAAGAGGAGTGAGTATAATTCGTAATTCGTAATTCGTAATTAATGCCCCATAAATTAAATTTAGGGGCTTCGGTAGAGTCATTACCACGGATAAATCCGTTAATTAGCCCACG
>NZ_JAYGHM010000016.1:32283-47322 GCF_034931125.1 Rivularia sp. UHCC 0363
GGGCGGGCTGAGGGCGGGCTGAGGGCGGGCTGAGGGCGGACTGAGGGCGGACTTTACCGTTGTTCCACACCCCCAACTACTGGCTTAACTCCTCCCGTATCTCCAGAAAATGGGTCGGTTCCACCACTCCAATTAAAGTCGCTGATGCGGAAACTTATACCGCCTAATTGTAATACGGGATTGTAACGCAGGCTGATACCGTAAGTACGACGGTTGTATTCTAATATATAGTCAGTACTAGTACGTTGACTGGTATCTAAGTTGATAGTTGTTTGAAATCCGAAACGAAATGGACCGTAAAGTTGTTGGCTAATACCGGCGCTCAAGATTTTGTTATCAACATAGCGATCAAATAAGAAGGGCGATAATCCGTCATTTGTACCTTGGGAATAACTGATATTAAAGCCGGTATAATCTAAAAACTTTTTGGAAAAATGACCGAATTGTCCTTGTAACCCAATGGTACCAGTGAGGGTGTTTTGATTCTCACCGTTGCTGTAATAGCTGCCAGTTCCCGTTACTGAACCAAATGTTTGTACGTAGGGGACTATAGGATTTGGTGTATATTTTAATCCTTCTTCTCTTGTTGGCGGTAGGGGTTTACCCTGCCAAAGCATAATACCACCGCCGATGGTCGCGCTGGCTTGCAAGCGTCCTAAAGAAATTCGGTCGTTACTGCGATTTGCATCTAACAAGTCTTGACGGTCAGTATTAGCACTGATTTGCTGAGCGCCTGCTTGATACCTCAAGTTTAAGCCAGTTTTACCTAAAGGTATATTTGGAGAAATAATCACTCCACCGAAGCTGCTTTGTACGGTTTGGAAACCAAGACTACCGTTGTAAAGGCGATCGCGATAGCTGTATTCTAATGTCGCTTGATAGGGGTTTGCAGTGTCGCCCAGTAAGTAATTGTATCGCACACTGGTACGCAGGTTGTTCTCTAAGTCAGTTAAATCGAGACTTGTCAAAGATGTGGATGCATTAATTTGCGATCGCGCATTCAAGGTAGCGTTTAAGCTTGATTTTAAACCAAATAGTGCTGGGAAGTTGCCGCTGTTATTTTGTACGGCTTTTTGAGCAAAAAACTGGGGTGTAACTTTCCAACTAACTTGCGGTGTATTTAATACTTGAAAAGAACGTTCTAAATATAAACCACCACGTTCATCACCATCAAAACCAATGGAAACTGGAGCGGGAGTAGCATCTCTTTGATTGCGATCAATTGTTCTGGTATAGCCCGGTATACCTAAAGTTAAGCCTTGGTCAAAGACTAAACGCGGTCGTCTTAATCTTAATTTATCTCGTTGAGGGGAAATTTGATTTAAAGTGACCGAATCTGCACGTAACTCTAATTCTGGGGGAGAAAATGGGTCATTGGTAATGGTGACATCTTTCGCTTCCCATCCTCTAGGATAAAAATCTACTCGTGCAGCTTCAAACCGTACACGTCGAACTTCTCCTCCTTCTTGACCCGGTAATGAACTTCGAGCATCTCTACCACCTAATTGAATACCAATTCCTCCAGGACTGCTGATACCAGTTAAAGGTTGATTTCTGGTGATGCGATCGCTGGGAGGACGACGAGAAACGCCACCTGCGGCTACATCTGGTGAGGTGAAAGAAAAATCTTCTTGGGCTTGGGCAATATTAACTTCACCGCTTCCCCCCTGTAAGTCGCCGACATCTTGAATAAAGTTGTATGTAAATCGCTTTCCTCTTAAAACCTGTTCTCCTCTGGTAACTGCAACGTTTCCTTCACCAACGGCAACTAGGTTATCTATATTAACTTGTAAAGTATCGGCATCGACTACAGACCCATCAAACCTAACCACCACGTTACCTTCAGCGGTTACAACCCGGCGATTCTCATCATAAATCTGCTTATCAGCAAGAATTTCAATTACCCTTCTTGTTTCGGCTGGGGGTTGTGATGGTTGCTGGGTTGGCTGAGGGTTCGTTTCTGGTTGTGGTACGGGTATAGTTTGCTGAGCTTCTTGCTCACGCGACTTAAATTCTATGGTCGCTGGTGCTTCTGTATTTGTGTTTTGAGAATAAAATTTTATATTTATAGGTTTATTTATAGGTTTTTGCGTTTCTTGAGCAGTTGTTGGTTTGTTCGCAATCTTCGGCGGTGTTTTAGTTAAACTTTTAGTAACAGATTCGGCTTTAGCTTGAGATAAATGCTTACCGTTGTTTACCGTTTGAGTAAAATTCTCAGCCTCAAAATGGTTAATTTGGGGCGATCGCTGATTCTCCAATTGATAACCAATACTCAAATTTGCCCCCAAAGAAGCCGCATCCTTAGATACGGGCGAAAATTCTGGTGGGAGAATAGTTTCCGGTTCGCTGGTTTTCTTAAAAGATTCTGATGGGGAATTGTCTTCCCCTTTAAAAATCGCTTTTGCTGTAGGAGATTGTTGGGGTAAAGTACTATTTTTTGTACTAATACCCGCCGAGACATCCGCTACGGATTGTGTTTGGACATTTGGTAGTTCGGGCGGTAGAACTGGATGAAGCATACTTATGCACTATATAAGCTAACAAACAGTCTTTAAGGCAAGCTAAAGAACAGTTAAGAAACAAGTCAAAAGCATAAAATCTTTAAAAGATCGACTTCCAACTTTAGCCTTCTACTTAGCCTGCGAGCAGATTCCGCCCAAAAAAGGACACGCTTACGAAAGAAAATAGTTAAAATTAGCGATCGTTCTTTCGACGTGTCCTCGGCGTTAATACTAACCTCTGCCAATACAGCAAAGATTATAGACGAAAATGACTATATTTATTCAAAATCATTACGTCCGGGGTTACGAGCTGGGTCTCCTGATAAAAATCCAAAGATAAATGTAGCTAAAAATAACCCAACAACAACATAAACAACGATTTTTAAAGTCAACATAGCAATTTCTCCACAGGGCTAATTGAAAAAGTTCTTTTTAGTATCTGCTATTGCAGAAAAGATAACTTCTTTATATTACCCACAATAGACCCATTTTTGGTGGGTATAAATGATAGATGCGCTGTAACCATTCTCTAAGCTCGATATTTTTCGCTTCAGTAGACGGCATTGTTGTTTTTGGACGTTGATTTCAAGAAATATGTTTCAATAAGTTGTAGTTGGTAATTGGTAATTGGTAATTGGTAATTGGTAATTGGTAGTTGGTAATTAATTTCTCCCCATCCCCCCATCCCCCCCGAACCCCATCCCCCCATCTCCCCCGAACCCCATCCACAGACGAATTGTCACCAATTGGTTTATGTTGTGACCTCTGTTAATTCTTTATTGCTAATGCGGCTTCTCACAACTTTTGCTGGAGTACCTACGGCTACTGAATAAGCAGGAATATCTTTTGTTACCACTGAACCGGCACCGATAACGCAACCTTTACCGATGGTTACTCCATCCGTTACCGTTACACCATGTCCCAGCCAGCAGTCATCTCCAATCACGATTCCTTTACGAGTAATGCCTTGTTTGGCAATATATTCAAATGGGTCTGCGAAATTATGATTGTTTGCAAATAATCCTGAATGCGCTGCAATCAAACAACTTTTACCTATTTTCACATTTCCGGGTCCAGCAATACAAACGTAAGGACCAATAAATGTTTCATCCCCAATTTTTATCTGGGTATCCTTTAATGCTCTAATATCAACACCATGTTGAATTTGTACTCCATCACCAATAGAAATTTTATTGTTGGGATTTCCGATCGCATTAATATTTGCACCTCGTAAAATTTGCGTTCCATTGCCAATTTCTATACAATAAGTATTGATAAATTCAATGCTATCTTGTAGATACACTTCTTTTCCTAAGCGTGCAAAGATACTGCGATAAAAAAAGGTTCGTAAGTTGGAACCGATAACTTTTGTAGGAATATTTGTTAGCAAAACGGTTAGAAATGTTTCTTGTAGCCGTTTCCATTTGGATAATTTTCTATTATTCATAATTATATGCCCCTCCTTTATATATAATCGCTACTAATATTTCTGATTAATTCTAACTATGAAAATAATCAAGCGGATTAAGAAGTATCCCGATTTTATTGAGAAGCTCCCACTTGTGGATTCGTAGTTAGTTTAACTGACTTACGCACTTTGTCGGAACGAATGTTCGTGCGTAAGCTTTTTCAGTTGGAATTTGCTGCCATTATTTTCAAATCTTGAGGATTTATGGATTCTTCAGGAAGACGAGTTTTAATAACTCTTGCTGGTGTACCAACAGCTATTGAATAAGGAGGAATATCTTTAGTAACTACTGCTCCCGCACCAATAACGCTACCTTTACCAATGGTTACTCCATCTGTTACCGTTACAGCGTGTCCTAACCAGCAATCATCTTCGATGGTAATTCCTTCACAAGTAACTTCTTGGTCGGCAATGTATTTTAATGGGTCTGTGTAAGTATGGTTATTAGCAAATATTCCACTATGGGCTGCAATTAAACAGCGTTTACCAATTTTGACGTTTCCTGGTCCTGCAATACAAGTACCAATTCCAATAAATGTGCCTCGCTCGATATATATTTGGGTATTATCTAAAGCTCCAATATCTACATTACGTTCTACAGCAACTCCTTCTTCTAAAGTAATTTTATTATTTTGATGCCCCAAAGCATCTATACGAACTCCTTTAAAAAGATGTACTCCATTCCCAAGTTCTATATTACAAGCACCTAATAATTCAACGCCTTTCTGGATATAAATTGACTTTCCTACATGAGCTAAAATACTTCGATATACAAGCTTTCTTAAATTTGGACCCAAAGCGATCGCAGGCAAATCTCCTAATAAACCAGTTACTATAACTTCTTGCAGACGATTTAATTTTGGATGATAATTTTTCATAGCGATGTAGTTGGAGAATCTTAAGATATGGTTAATTTGTTTTGCTTTAATATACTCGTAGATAATTTTATGTATGTATATTAATTAATCTACAGTAATTGTTTATCCAACAGATAAAATAATCCGATAGAACCATTCTTTTCCAAATATAAATAACATCAAGTCTACAAATATTTAATTTATATTTAAAAAATTGAATTGTTTTTTTTTGCTCTTTTGTACAAGTTTATGCTAACAAAATAGTTGTTAAAGAGGGTTGGGGAAAATAGGGAATAAAAACGACCCCCATAAATAGTCTTAGCGATCAAGCATAATAATCCTTACTATGCAATGTTTTTAAGCCTCTTTACTGTTTTTTCTAAAGCTACTTTGTCAGATATCTTAGCCGATCGCAAGCACCAATTAGTTTCACTTGATTTACACAACATACAACATATTTTCTTTTCACGGAGTATAATGCAACTGGCAAAAATTCCCATATAAAATGCTGCACCCATTAGAAAAAAACTTGATTGCTGATTAAAACGATTGATTAAATTGGTTCACAATCTAGATAGTTGTAAAAAAAGCTCGGATATCAAGCTAAAACGTAACATAGCGAAGATTTGCACAATATTGAGCCAGTTTTCGCTAGATTATGTTGAAATAATATTTTTTTAATTAAAAGCATCACCCCTATAACGGTTTGTACATCAATAATATAAAAAAACTGTTCTCAAGTGAAGCAACAATGATCGGATAGACCTTAATTGATCTAACTTCTATAAAATGCTGTTTTAATGTTGCAATTTATTAAGATATCTTTTCCCTCAACTTTTTTATTTTGGCATAATCTAAATTTTAATCAATATACTCTATATTTACGTATAATATATATCTTTTTATCAAAGAATATAATCAAATTTACTTGAATATAATCACTTTTTTATAAAGTTTTGATTAAGTTCACGATAATTATATTTACGTATAGTCCCTAAACATAATAAATTGAATACTCACAAATCTAAGTATTCAATAGCTAAATAACTATATAGTGCAAACTATAAATTTCTAATTGAACAGCAGATTCAATAAATATCTTTAATGCAAATTTTGATTTGATCTTGTCTAGATAGCAATTAAGGTTTGTATTAAGTTGTTTTAATTTCAATTACTTTCTGAAATTACCGAATTTGAGGGGAAATAAATTAGATTGGTAATCTCAGAACCTGTTAGGAGTAACAAGTACTCATGCAAAAGAAATTAAACATTTCGTCTGGGGAGGGAATAGGGTTGGGGGGAAGGTTTATATAACTCACGAAGTAATTATATAAATAATGCAGGGGTTAGTACATAACACACATCTCGCTTGCTGGTTGTGAATTGTAAGCGAAGCGAGACGTGGACATTATTTTGTTATTCCTCATAACCGATCAAATTGACTACTATACTTTCACGGGCTGACGTTCGATAATTTGATGTTTTTTCCTCCAGCTTTGAGGTGGTATTTCGTGATGTTGTCGAAATTGTCGGGAAAAATGACAGGCATTTTGATAACCAACAGTTGTGGCAATTTCTTCGATATTTTGACTGGTACTCTTAAGTAAACAACGTGCAGCGGCCATTCGACGGTTGACAATCCAACAGTTTACCGTTTCCCCAGTAATTTTTGCGACTCTATTAGTTAAATAAGCTGCGGAATAACCAACAGCATCAGCTACATCGCTCAAGGTGATTCCTTTGTCATAATTAGCCTCAATAAAATCAAAGACTTCTTTTAACTGAGGAACAACAGGAAAAATAGACTTTTCTTCGTTTGATGCAGCCGTTTCATTCATTCGCAATGGTGAAATGTTACTATACTTGGCGTAGCAATAACTAAAAAAAGCTTGTTTTCTCTCCAACCTTGTAGCGATCGCTTTTAATAATTGTTCTACTGTTGCAGGTTTAGTTAGATAGTCGTCAGCACCAGACTCCATCCCTTTGCGAAAATCTTCTTGGCTACCTTTTCCAGTAAGAAAAATAAAGGGAATAATTGCTGTCAGTGGATTTCGGCGCAGTTTCTCTAAAACGGTGTACCCATCCATATCCGGCATTAAGATATCACAAATTATTAGATCGGGTAAATGATCGAGAGCTTGTCGAATTCCCACACTTCCATTTTCAGCAGTTATCATCTCAAAACCTTCAGTTTCAAGACCGTCTAAATACATATTGCGGGTACGAGCGTCATCTTCAATTACCAGTATCTTTTTTGAGCTTGTATTCGTCATGGTTAATTATTATTAGTGAGAATTAAGGGTTTAAACTAAATGCCGAGTTCAAGGGAAATCTTCAAAAAGAATTGACTATATTGATTAGTATACAAATAGTATTCATTTTTGATTATTAAATGATTATGTACATAATTTTTACTAAGAGCGATCGCCCATAATTTCAAATTCAAATTCAAATTCAAATTACCATTTTCTTTATCTAAAATTATCGATGTAATTTGTTTCCTCCCTCAATTACATAACTGGATAAGAGTAAATTTAAAATTTAAAACTTAATCTTTATTTAATGGGACTTTAAGAATAAAAGTAGTTCCAACACCAACTTCACTTGATAAAGAAATTTCACATTCATGTAAATCTGCAAGTGTTTTGACAATCGATAAACCCAACCCGGTACCGGGTATACTGTCAATGTTGCTGCCTCGATAAAAAGGCTCAAATATCTGCTCCTGATCTACAGCAGGAATCCCAATTCCCTCATCCTTGATTTTAAAAGTCACATTATCTTCCTGACATATAAGTTCCACTGTTACGGGAGTGCTACCCACAGAATATTTAACGGCATTAGAAATCAAGTTCGTTAAGATGTGCTGTAATAATTTGGGGTCTACATTACCGATGGAACAATCACATTCATTGTGGAAATTAATGACCTTTTGCTTGCCCCCTGCTAAATACATTTGTGCTATAATATCTCGACAAAATTGCTTGAGGTCTAATTGCCTTGGCTCACATTTCAACTTCTCGGCTTCAGCTTTCCCAAACAACAAAATTTCATCCAGCAATTGGCTAATTTGCTCTACAGCGTCTTTAATTAAATCTAGATAAGAGTAATTTTTCTCCTCGCTCCATTTGTGAAAGTTTCGTCTGAGCAAATCGGATGAGAAGGAAACAACGTTAAGCGGGGTACGGAATTGATGACAAAGCATCGAAACAAACCGCTGTCTGAGTTCGCTTAATTTCTTTGCTTGTTCTAATGCTTGACGGAGTTCTAATTCCGCTCGTTTGTAATCGGTAATGTCGATCGCCGTAATCATTGTCACTTGCTTTCCTACAAAATCAAGCACTCCATCAAGTTGCTCGACCGTACAAGCTAACCATCGAGATAAACCTTGTTTGGTTAAAATCTGCATTTCTTGGTATTTGCAAGTTGTGATTCCATCCTGCTTGCGTACCTGTCTGCACTGGTTGACCTGAACTATTTGCTCAAATTCAAAGTTATTATGTACTAATTCTTTAATCGAATAGCCGGTTAGCATTTCAGCGGCTCGATTTGCATAACAAACGCGATCTTCGTTAACTAAAAAAATCCCAGCTTCGGTGTTTTCAGCTAAAGTGCGGAATCTTGCTTCATTCAGTTTCAGTGCTTTTTCGGTTCGTTTTGATTCTGTAATATCCCAGATACTCCAGACTCTACCAATAATACTGTCATCAACTTTATAAGGCTCGCTGTAGTGTGCAAATATTCTGCCATCTTTTAACTCTAGTAAATTATAGCTCTCCGAATCAGATTCCGCTGGCAATTCCCAAATACACGACCGAAAATCTTCTATGTTCTTAACTTGGCTCTCAAAGAAAGTTTTAGCTTTACTACAGTTCCTCGATATCTTCACCGATGGTGGAATATTCCACATATCTAGAAACTTCTGATTGTGGTAAAGAATCTCTCCTTCAAAGTTGATCGCAAGTATGCCATTTGCAGTAGATTCTAATGCTGAACTTAATAAAGATAGGGAAGTTTTTAACCGATCGTCTGTTTTCTGATATTCAACGATTCGTTGCTCTAGATGATTTGGAATATTTGGCTGAATATTCGGAGAATCTACCGTAAATTCCGGTAATTCGTTGTAATGCTTGCTAGCATAACCGCAGCAAACGAGCCTTCCTTCCAATTCTTCCATCACGAAAGCCATCTCAACGGGAAACGCTAACCCTGCTTTGTTTCGATAACAGCCTTTAAAATTTATCGAACCTTTCTGCTTGAGTAAATCCCATTGTTGTTTCCATTTGTGTTGCTCCCAATTAATATCTACCTTTTGCAAGGTCATTGAAAGCATTTCCTCTCGCGAATACCCGAAAAGCGAACAGGTTGCATTGTTAACGTAGACAAACTCGGCATTTTCTTCTATGCAAAAAGCAGCTTCCTTTACACGATTAATCAGTATTTGAGCTACTTTTAACTCTTCTTGTAGTTCCAATTTGAATCTAAAGTTCGGTTCAATAATCATAATAATGTTCTTGAAAGTTACGTTCCGCTGATGCTGGTTTCATAGTTTAAAAGTTCAATAGCTACCTGCGAAAGGTTGTAATCGGTTTTGAGAGGTTGAATTTGAGATCTTGAAAGTTATCACTTCATTACTCTTAATATTCATAAGCATTATTACCTAGAGTATTCGGGGAAAAGTTATTTGACCATAAGCCTGTTAAATAGCTTCACTTAAAATAACTTATCAAATAAATGAGAAAATTCATATAACTTTACATAAAATTTTATATTTTTATCGT
The DNA here is from genome assembly GCF_034931125.1 of Rivularia sp. UHCC 0363. Lineage (NCBI taxonomy): Bacteria > Bacillati > Cyanobacteriota > Cyanophyceae > Nostocales > Rivulariaceae > Rivularia > Rivularia sp. UHCC 0363. Next base: position 41,891 of record NZ_JAYGHM010000016.1, read on the forward strand.
ATTTGCTGAAAAATTTGCTTCCCAGGTATAATTAACGACATATATGCTGATTGCTGAATTATTTTAATATTTATAAATAAGTTTCTAATTTGAAGAGCCATCTAATATGAATCATAAACAAATAAGTTCCTAAAAATAATGGAAATCGAAGAGAATCGAAAATCTTAAAATTTATAAAATAGCTTAGATAGCGACGAAAATAGAATGTTTTTTCTATATTACTATATTATCTCATACTAATTAGATAAGAATATTCTCTGTACGACCTTTAAAGTTGATCATTATTTGTAAACAAATATCATTTGCACGATTTTAAGGTATAAAGCACAATTTCTATATTTATTTAACCTATCAAAATCACGGAAAAAAACGCAGATAGTACAGAGCTAAATTCGACTTTAAGGTAATAAATAATGGCTAATCCAACTCAATTACTTGGTTGATTCTCTCATTATTCAAATTTAACTACAAACTTCACTTCCATAGCATCTATCACCAGAAATACTTAGAGATGAGAATTATCATCAAAAATATATCTGCATCTATCTTTGGGTATAGATTAAGTTATGTAACTTGTTTTTTGCGATTATAAAATCTTTTGTAAGCATTGAGACTACACAAGATTCTATTTACGTAAGTAAATTTTCAGGTATGTGTAGGTATAAAAGATACCTGTATAACCTTAGTCGCCGTTTATATCCGCTTTACTAGTGTGTAAAGATACTTAATTATTATTAACACGGGTGATTTGTTCACAAAATAAAAGTGTAAATAAGTACTTCTAAGGCAGTATATTGCTCGGAAATGTAAACAAAAACAAAAGAATTGCCAAGCCAATCAAAAGATTTTTCATTGCAACTATCTATAAGATTTATGTAGGCTGTGTTGTATAAACACAGAGTCTTGGTTTTGCTTCTCCAGTTAAAATTGTTTTTACTGATAGCAAAGGTGGTAATTAACCATTCCCAGTGTTTGTATCGGCTGGGTGTGAAGTTATAAGCAAATAGTTAAGAAGTACAAGCATAAGTTTTGACTGTAATTGGTAGAGCATCCGAGAAGTCGTAAGTCGTAAATAGTTAGTTAACACCCGAACCTCGTTCAGGGAGCTTATATTTAATAATGGTTCAAAAGTTTACTAAAAGAACATCTCCTGTTAGCTTACAGCCAAAGGAAGTTCTTAAAGAAAGTTATGTAGAAGCGGCTGTAGCCCAAAGTATTGACGAAAGCAACGAAAGTATGACGGTTGCTGAGGCAATAGCCCAAATGTTGGAAAACCTGGGAGTAAAATCCGCCTACGGCGTTGCAGGAGGTGCGATGGCATCACTGTGGGGCGCTTTATCCAACAGTAGTGTAGAAGTGTTGAACTTCCGCCACGAGGCTGGAGCAGCATTTGCCGCTACAGAAGCGTACTTTGCTAGCGGTAGTCCTACCGTAGTGTTTACCACAGCAGGACCTGGTATAACAAATGCCTTAACCGGGTTATTCGCTGCGCGTGGCGAAGGTGCAAAAGTGATTTTGCTGTCAGCTTGCACCTCAGCAGCGCAACGGGGACGGTGGGCGATTCAGGAAACCAGTACCGACACTTTGCCCAGCAGTGGTATTTTCACCACGGGTACAGTGTTTAATTATGCTAGCACAATAGAATCTGCCGCTCAATTACCGCAAATATTTCGTAAACTTGCTTTGGGATTTTCCCAGCCTGGAGGGTATGTAGCTCACTTGAGTATACCTACTGCCGTGCAGAACATGGCGATGAGCGATACTCGATTACCACAACAACCACTTAGCTGTTCAACTGTCGCTGCGAATGACAGCGCGATCGCCAAAGCTGTCGATTTACTTCAGAGCGGTACCTTTGCGATTTGGTTAGGATTTGGAGCGCGTGATGCAGCGGATGAAATTCGCCAACTTGCCGAGAAAACTGGAGCAGCAGTAATGTGTTCTCCTCGCGGTAAAGGAATTCTCAGCGAAAACCATCCCCAGTTCATTGGAGTTACGGGGTTGGGGGGTCACGGCTCGGTAATGACATATATGCAGGAGCAGGCTCCCATCTGCACCTTGGTATTAGGAAGTCGTTTGAGCGAACCGACATCGTTTTGGAATAACGAGATGGTTCCGGAAAGAGGTTTTATCCATGTTGATATTGATCCCAACGTACCGGGAGTAGCTTATCCTCATGCAGAAACTTTGGGAATTCAGTCAGATATTAAAAGTTTTGTTCAGCAATTGCTGCTTAAACTAGAAACCGATGTTGAAACCTTGAATCGAGTCAAATTGCTTCAACCTTCATCATTACCCAAGCCGGAACGTTCCCCAGTGGAACCCGGACAACAATCACCCATTAGACCAGAAGTTTTGATGGAAGCAATTCAACAGGTAATTGTTGATGGTAGTGATGCGGTGGTAATGGCTGAATGTGGTAATTCGTTTACTTGGTCAACAAATATATTGCGCTTTAGTTCTGCTAATCGCTATCGAGTCAGTACCGGAGTTGGAGCAATGGGACACGCTGTAACAGGTGTTGTTGGTGCGGCTCAAGTTCGTAACGGTAAAGCCGTAGCGATTGTGGGAGATGGAGCCATGCTGATGAATAACGAAATCAGTACTGCGGTCAAATATCAAATTCCGGCAATTTGGATTGTTCTTAATGACGCTCGTTACAATATGTGTCACCAAGGCATGAAAATGTTAGGTATGACTGGCGCAGATGCAACCATCCCTGAGACAGATTTTGAAATGATTGCGAGAGGAATGGGAGCCAAAGGTGTCCGCGTTACCCAAGAATCTGAAATTATCGCAGCATTAGAAATGGCGATCGCAGCCAACGGTCCGGTAGTAATCGATGTTTTGATCGATCCAGATAGACCTGCTCCTTCCAAAGGACGTAATAAAGGTCTGGCTTCTCAAGGAGTCAAATCGACTATCGACAAGCCGAAAGCACAAGCATCATTCCCGAATATTTAAGGAAGTTAGGAGTTAGGAGTTAGGAGTCAGGAGTTAGGAGTTAGAAATTAAATTATTCCCTATTCCCTACTCCCTACTCCCTACTCCCTACTTTCAAGTTAATTTTGATATTGCATTTAACTAGGGAGAAAAAACAGATTGAATCTTTTTGAAAATGTTGCCGAAATGGGACACGAGCAGGTATTGTTTTGTAATGGTAAAGACCCAGATATCAAAGCAATAATTGCGATTCACGATACGAGTTTGGGCCCAGCTATGGGAGCAACCCGGATGTTGCCCTATGTCAATGAAGCAGCCGCTTTAAAAGATGCTTTGCGTTTAAGTCGAGGTATGACTTACAAAGCTGCTTGTGCCAATATTCCTGTTGGTGGAGGCAAAGCTGTAATTATTGGTAATCCCCAGCATAAAACTGATGAAATGTTATATGCTTATGGGCGTTTTGTCAATAGTTTGAACGGACGTTTTATTACGGGTCAAGATGTAAATATGACCCCAGAAGATGTGCGAAAAATTAGTAGAGAAACCAGATATGTTGTCGGAGTTGAGGAGAAATCTGGCGGTCCCGCTCCTATTACTGGATGGGGAGTATTTTTAGGTTTAAAAGCGGCTGTGGAATTCCGCTTGAAAACTTCTAATTTAAAAGGATTAAGAGTCGCAGTTCAAGGACTGGGAAATGTTGGTACGAATGTTTGCCGTAATTTACACGAAAACGGTGCAAAACTGTTCGTTACCGATATTAATAAAGAGAGAACCGAGGAAATCCAGCGTCTGTTTGGTGCAACTGTAGTTGAACCTTCAGAGATTTTTGGGCTAGATGTAGATGTATTCTCTCCTTGTGCTTTGGGTGGAATTCTTAACAGCGAGACAATCCCACAAATCAAAGCGAGCGTCGTAGCTGGTGCTGCGAATAATCAGCTTGGTGAAGAGAAAGCAGACGGAATGATGTTGGTAGAGAAAGGCATTTTGTATGCTCCCGATTATGTGATAAATGCTGGAGGATTAATCAACGTTTATAACGAAATGATTGGTTATAACGAAGAGAAAGCCTTTGGACAAGTAAAGAATATTTATAACACGTTGTTAGAGATTTTTGAACGAGCCGAAAATCAGCAAATTACCACAGATGCAGCTTCTAAACAGTTAGCTGAAGAAAGAATTGCTAATGCAAAAAATCTTAAAAAGGTTCTAGCAACTGCTGGTTCAACTAATGGTAAGCACTAAGTAATTATTTGTTTATTACTTTTAACCTTTGACCTATATAGAGGGGTGAAAATGGAAAAAAATACGTTTGCAACATCTGCTTATATTGCGACTCCACCAAAAACAGCTTTTGACTATCTTTGTAGTTTAAAAAATCTGGATGAATGGACGCTGTTTAGCCGAATGAAAGAACAGATTGACGAAGATACCTTCAGGGGAACAGCTTCTGGATATCATGAAGACCTTTACTATCATGTCAAGAAGCTAGAAAATCCCAAATTTTACGGTATTGAATGGCACTGTGGATTGGAATATCAAAAGTATTACCAAGTTTACCCAGTACTGCTGTTCCCTACCGATTATATAGAACCGGGAACGGACGAAAAAGGAGTGTATTTTCATTGGTTAAGTTTTGTCGATCCAAAGCGGCAAACTGGCATGATTATGCAGGGTATTCATACAGTACATACTTCTGAATGTCGATCGCTCAAAGCAAATCTAGAACGTAAAGCCGGTTTGACATCGGCTGCAAAGGGACAACATTTTATAGATACCGATACTATATATGTTGATGCACCAATTGAAATGGGTATCGAATTCTTGCAAGATTTGCGGAATATGGACGATTGGGCGCATTTGCTCAGACCTAACGGCGAAATTACGGAGTCGGAAGGTGAGTTTATTGATGAGTATGACCAGAAGGTAAAAGCTTCAATAAAGTTGCACAGTTTGAGTAAATACTATTTGCTCGAACAGGAATTCTACTATCCAGAATATGAATATTATCAGCGGACTCCCATGCTGTTAATACCATGTTCTTATGCTTTTGCAGACCCCGAAGCGCGTGGTTTTATTATGCACAGAATCAGTTTCTGGAAAGCAGATAAATCTGAAACTCACGGTAAGTTGCAGCTGGAAGATTTAGGTGCTGAAAGTATGAATATCAAGCGAATGCTGGAAAGCAAAGCTGGAAATATGGAAAGCTTTAATCGAGGAATGAGCTATATTCCACAGTAGAATTTTGGATTTTAGATTTTGGATTTTGGATTGCTTTAACATTTCCATTCTTATTCACACAAAATTAATCCAAAATCTATCAATTCTGAATTCTAAAGCTATTTACCAGGGTGCATCTCTAATTATTTTTATGAGTAAAATTCAATGATCAATAAAAACTGGTGGTCTAGCACATTAAATATTATAGGTAACGCGCCTGTAGTGCGAGCATCTTGCTCGCTCGTGATGGCATCTTGCTCGCTCGTGATGGC
>NZ_JAYGHM010000016.1:47484-63909 GCF_034931125.1 Rivularia sp. UHCC 0363
ATCTTGCTCGCTGGTGATAGCATCTTGCTCGCTCGTGATGGCTAGCGAGCTTGTAGTGCGAGCATCTTGCTCGCAGGTGATAGCATCTTGCTCGCAGGTGATAGCATCTTGCTCGCTCGTGATGGCTAGCGAGCTTGTAGTGCGAGCATCTTGCTCGCTCGTGATGGCTAGCGAGCAAGATGCTCGCACTACGAATTTCTTACTCTTAATCTAAAATCCAAAATTGAATGGCATTACAAGAACTTACAAATACATCTTTTAAAATAATTGCCGACAATCTTGATAATCCAAAAGGATTAGCATTTGCTCCCGATGGTAGTCTTTATGTCGCTGAAGCAGGAGTTGGTGGAGATGGAGCATCGATTCCTTCTCCTAGCGGTCAAGGGGATTTGAGTTACGGTTCAAGTGGTGCTATTAGCAAAATTGAAAATGGCGTAGCTAAACGTGTTGTAACGGGATTACCTTCCGTAGCGTTTCGCGATGGAACTGGTGCTGCTGGTCCTCACGATATTAAATTTGATGCAGCAGGCATTGCTTATGTTTTGTTGGGGTATGCAGCCGATCCAGCTTTGCGTGATTCCCTCGGCGATACTGATTTAGGAAAAGTAGTTACTTGCGATTTGAGTACAAGTACTTGGTCAAGTATAGCGGATATCTCTAATTATGAAGTTACTAACAAGATTTTGTCAAGGGATTGTGAAATTGCTAGCAATCCCTTGTCTTTCTACGTAAATAATAATAAACTAGTAGTAGTTGATGCGGGAACGAACAGCATCCTCAGTATAAATACTGGCGACAGCAACTTAGAGAAAATTGCTGAGATTCCCAATCGGATATTAACTAATCCAATATTTCCTGGTACAAAATCAGAAAACTTTGACCGGGGACACGTTCCACCACCAAGTGCTTATCCTCAAGCGCCACCGTCCCAACTGTCGATTCAGTCGGTACCGACGGATGTTGTGAAAGGTCTGGATGGAGCCTATTACGTTTGCGAATTTACTGGTTTTCCGTTCCCAGAAGGCGGAGCGAAAATCTATCGAATTGATGTAAACGGCGAACTAAAAGTTTTCGCTGATGGATTTACACAGTTAATAGATATGGCTTTTGATGCCGAGGGCAGTTTGTATGTTTTGCAACATATGAATCAGTCAGGATGGAAAGGAAAAGCAGATGGAGCATTGATTCAAATTGCTCCTAACGGCGAACGTAAAACTCTCATTGAGGGTAATGGATTAGAATCGCCTTCCGCACTCACAATCGGGTCTGATGGTGCTTTTTACATCCTTAACCAAGGTGGTCGTCCGGGAAGCGGACAGGTAATTCGGGTTGAGAATCCAAAAAATATTTCCGGTCATATTTAATAGCGCATTGTGCTTTGTCTACAAAAAAATGTAATGTTAGACAACCTTCTAATGTGGTATACCGGACAATAAGTTTCAGGCTGATCGATATGCTTGATTTTCATATCCCAACAATTGGGGCTGTTCTATAAAGAACCGTATTTATTCCATAAACTACTAATCAATTTCACAAACATATGAAGTTCAAGTCAATTGCTTTAACACTTTTTAGCGTTAGTGTTGCCTCAATTTTTGGTACAACAGCGGCACAAGCAGCCTCCTTCTCAGTGCTAGCTGACAATCTCGATAACCCCCGTAACTTTGACTTTGGTCTCGACGGCAGTATTTACCTGACAACCAGCGGTAAAGGTGGAGATGGAGCAGATCAGAGATGCGTTCCATCACCAAGTTCGCAATTTATTCCTTTATGTGCTGGTAATACTGGTTCCTTACTCAAAATCGGTACCGATGGCAGTACGCAAACAGTAATTCCAGACCTTGCATCTCTAGCTTTAACTCCCTTTGGAGAACAAGCAGCGGGACCTGCTGACTTCAAATTTGACAGTAAAGGAAACGCTTATCTGTTAATGGGTTATGCTGGCAACCCTGAGACCAGTGCGGATATTCTAAAAACTCCTAGCCTCGGAAAACTGTTCAAAGTTGACTTAGTAAATGGTGTGTTAGGCACAGAAGTAGCTGACTTTGCTCAGTATGAAGTAGCCAATAATCCCGACGGTACTGACATCATTACTAACCCTTATGCAATGGCGATTAAGGGTGATACTGCTTACGTAGTTGATGGTGGTGCTAACGTCATTTATTCTGCCGGACTTGATGGTAGCGGAATTAAGAAAGTAGCTGCATTCCCCACCCAACCAATTATGCAGAGCGAACTTGAATTCCCCAGTTTTGAACCCGCAGGCGAAATTCCTCCAGGTGAACAACCATCTGATGCACCCGGACTTCCAGCAATCAACGGTCAAGGTGGTGAGGCACCTAGTGGACCACCTCCAGAAGGAACAACCCAAGAATTTCCGATTACTTTCCAGTCAGTACCAACAGGAATTACCTTGGCTCCCGACGGTAGTTTTACAACAACCGAATACACCTATTTCCCTTATCCAGAAGGTAAAGCGCGTGTGTTTAGCGTTAACCCTGACACTTTCGCGATCGACGAAAAACTTACCGGGTTTACTCAGCTAACTGGCGCAGCATACGACGAACAAGGCAACCTGTACGTGTTGCAACACATGAATACCTCGGAATGGAAAAACATTCTCCAAGGTGGTGAAGTAATCGGTGATATCAGCAGTTCGATTATCAAAGTTGCTGCTGATGGAACTCGCGAAACCATCTGGAACGGTAACGGATTAGAAGCTGCTTCCGGTTTAACTTATCGCGATGGTGCTTTGTATACTGCAAACCGCGCTCGTTTAGCAGAAAAAGGTCAATTAGTCAAAATTGACCTAATGAGTGGTGACAAACCCAAAAAAGTTCCCGAACCCGCTTCTGTACTTGGTTTATTAGGTGTTGCAGCGGCTGGTGCAGCTTCCAAATACGGCAAGCGCAAGCGTCAGGAAGAGAAGCTAGAAGAAATCTTGGACAAGGTTGAAGTTCTTTAACAGTTATCTAGTTATCAATAACTGTTACTTGATACCTAAATACTTACAACTTTACAAGTAAAAAAAACAGCAAGTTGCTGTTTTAGGAAATGAGCAGCAACTTACTGTAAGAGTTCCAGGTCAAGACCCGGACACAATACCTAATCAGAAGTATAACTAGCACTATCGGGATTTTCAACGATGAACTTTGTCAAAAATGTATCAATAGCAGTTGCGAGTGCGGGATTTATGGTTTTGGCTGCGACTGCCGAAGCTAAAGCAATCAGTCTCAAATATGATAGCCAAATTGGCGAGCCGGGATTTGGTCCTGGGCAGCTTTTCGTTCCTCAAGGTGTGGTAAAAAGCAATGCAGATGGCAATATCTATGTAAGTAATGGTCGCGGTATAAACCCAGAAGATGGTAGCTTTGTACCCGTGGTTGGTAATAGTGTAAGTGTATTCAGCCCTGATGGTACCTATCTCAAGGCAATTGGATTTGGCGCTCAGGGGAAAGGAGCAGGTATAGACGAACCAGGAGATTTGAAGTTCGACTCTATAACTGGCAACTTATACGTAGCTGACGTTTTCAACAGCGAAATCGACGTATATAATCCTGAGAGTGGAGAATTCGTGACTTCCTTCGGTTCATTCAGCGGTCAAGGCCCAGGGGATTTGTTCTTTGGCCCAGGCGGTATAGATTTTGACAAGCAAGGAAATTTACACGTAACAGATTTTAGCGCTGACGTGGTAAAGGTTTACGGTAGAGATGGTGCATTAGTTAAAACCTATGGTGGTTTAGGTACCGAACCTGGGCAGTTTAATGGACCTGCTGGTTTAGCCATATCTGAAAATACTGGCAATATTTACATCAACGACCAGTTTAATAACCGAATTCAAGTACTCGATTCTGAAAATAATCCTTTGTTTGCCTTTGGTACTGAAGGTACAGCACCGGGACAATTTAACGAGCCAATCGGCATCGATTTGGATGAATTCGAGAATATTTATGTTGCTGACTCCCAGAACAATCGCGTTCAGGTATTTGATAAAAACGGTAAATTCTTGACTGCATTCGGCGAACCAGTAGAAAATGCTGGACCTCCCGGACCTGGGGAACCACCTATTGCTACTAATCCTGCGGACTTAGCACCAGGTAAGTTTAACTGGACTGGTGGCTTGAACTATAACAGCGGCAAAGTTTATGTAGGTGACTTCTTCACTGGTCGCGTACAGGTGTTAGATGTTGACCGTCATGATGGTGCGAAGAAAGTACCCGAACCTGCAACTTTGTTAGGTTTAAGCGTGTTTGCACTTGGTGCTGCTGCGACTAAATTGAGAAAGAATAAGCAACAATCTGCTTAATTTGGGTTTAGCGTTATTAATTCTTGTTCCCAGTTTTAGGCTGGGAACGTTCAAAAAAATATATAACTTCAATTATGAATTTAGTCAAAAATGTATCATTAGCGGTTGCGAGTGCGGGATTTATAGTTTTGGCGGCCACTGCCGAAGCTAAAGCAGTAAACCTGACATACAAGAGTCAAATTGGCGAGCCAGGATTTGGTCCGGGGCAGCTTTTCGTTCCCCAAGGTATAACCGTACAAGATGATACCGGAAACGTTTATGTATCCAACGGTCGTGGTCTTAATCCTGATGGCTCTTTCAATCCAGACATTGGTAATAAGGTAGAAATATTTAATCCTAGTGGTGAATATATTGGCGCAGTTGGTAAGGGTGGTAAAGGTCCCGGAGAGTTTGACGAACCTTCGGCTTTAGAATTTAGCCCTAAAAATGGGAACCTCTATGTAGGTGACGTTTTTAACAACCGTGTCAACGTTTACGATTCAAAAGGTAACTTCGTTAAAACCTTTGGGGAAGGTTTATTTGGCGGTCTTGTTGAAGGTAGAGCCTTCTTCGGACCTTCTGGAATCACATTTGATGAAGCTAACAATGTATACGTAGGAGATTTTAGTAACGATCGCATTCTTAAATTTACTGAGGATGGCGAGTTACTCGGTAGCATTGGTAGTGCTGGTACAGAGCCAGGACAATTCCAAGGGCCTGCAGGTGTAAGAATATCTCCAACCACCGGAAACTTCTTTGTTACTGACCAGTTTAATAACCGCGTTCAAGTACTCAGCCCTGAAGGAAAACCTCTTTTAGTCTTTGGAGAACAAGGCACCGGAAATGGGCAGTTTAATCAGCCTATTGGTGTTGAAATAGATGATAAAGAGAACATTTATGTAGCTGACTCGATCAACAGCCGCGTTCAGGTATTTGATAAAGAAGGTAACTTCTTAACAGCATACGGCGAACCTGCTCTAAATGCAGAAGGCAAACCTGTTGCTCCTCCTCAACTTGGTGAACCTCCTTTTGGCGATCCCTTAGACCTTACACCAGGTAGATTTAACTGGACTGCGGGTACATCATTAAAGGATGGCAAACTTTATGTAGGTGACTTTTTCCAAGGTCGCGTCCAGGTGTTAGATGTTGACCGTCATGATGGTGCTAAGAAAGTACCCGAACCTGCAACTTTGTTAGGTTTAAGCGTATTTGCACTTGCTGCTGCTGCAACTAAATTGAGAAAGAATAAGCAACAATCTGCTTAATTTGGGTTTAGCGTTATTTTGCGCTTCTTTGGAGACGCAATATTTCTTGTTATTCCGCTAGATATGGAGACGTAGCAGTGCTACGTCTCTACATAAAATAAAATCTTTATTAGTACATATCTGAGATGACTTTTACAATAAGTTCTGTAAAAACACAAAATATTAGCGCTGAAGACTTACTTTATCGGTGGGTATCGCGACAAGTTAATATTGAAGCTCTCAATTGGTTGAACGAAAAGCGAGAGTCAATTAGCAACGGTGCGGGGACACGAGTATTCTTTACTGCTTTTAGTGCGGTGCCTCGTTATACGAGTAAAAATGATATCCAGCCGACTGTCGAAGAATTAGAATCAGCAGCAAACGCTTGCAACAACTGGTTTCCTGATCGCTGGACAATAGATCAAGCCGCTCGGACTTTACTGGTACTAAGTTTACCATCAGATGATGCAAATAAGTATTTGCAAATATTATCCCAAGTATTTGCGGCTGCCGATGTTGGCGAATTAGTGGCACTATACCAAGCATTACCGCTGCTTCCTTATCCCGAACAACTTTGCGATCGCGCTGCTGAGGGTATCCGCAGTAATATGACGGCGGTTTTCAATGCCGTTGCTTTACAAAATCCCTACCCAGCAGAGTATTTAGACAATCTGGCTTGGAATCAGATGGTTTTAAAAGCCTTATTTGTCGGTAGTCCTTTACATTTAATTCAAGGACTCGACGAACGAGCAAACCCAGATCTAGCAAGAATGCTAGTTGATTACGCTCGCGAACGTTGGGCGGCTGGACGCGATGTATCTCCCGAATTATGGCGATGCGTGGGACGATTTGCTAATAGCGAAATATTAGCAGATTTAGAGCGCGTTTTAATTCAATCTCACGCTCAAGCTTATTCAAATGGAAGAGGACAACAGAAGTTATTAGAAAGAACTGCTGCTGCTTTAGCTTGTGCTGAATGTCCCTTACCCCAAGCGCAATTTATTCTTGAGCAATATCCAGAATTGCAAAGCGATATTCAAGCAGGAAGACTTACTTGGAAAAACGTTCGATGAAATGGGTAATGGGTAATGGGTAATGGGTAATAGATTGAAAAGCTTACTTTGTTCCTAATCCCTAATTTCCGAAATTTAAAATCCTAAATTCCAACTTCTCACCGATCGCTCTTTAATCCTAACTATCTTAATTACCAACTACCAATCACCAATCACCAATCACCAATTACCAACTACCAATCACCAACTACCAATTACCAATTACCAACTACCAATCACCAATTACCAATTACCAACTACCAATTACCAATTACTAAAATTCTTATTATGTATATCGATCCACATATTCACATGAGTTCGCGCACTACCGATGATTACGAGAGAATGCGTGATGCGGGTATTGTTGCGGTAATTGAACCTGCTTTCTGGATGGGACAACCCCGGACTAATATTGGTTCTTTTCAAGATTACTTTAGCAGTTTGGTGGGCTGGGAACGTTTTCGAGCGTCGCAGTTTGGCATTAAACATTACTGCACAATCGGTTTGAACTCGAAGGAAGCTAATAACGAACCTTTAGCGGAACAGGTGATGGAATTATTGCCTTTGTACGCTTGTAAAGAAGGTGTGGTTGCGATCGGTGAAATCGGTTACGACGATATGACACCTGCGGAAGATAAGTATTTTCGCTTGCAGTTGGAACTGGCGAAAGAGCTTGATATGTTGGTGATGATTCATACACCACACCGCGATAAAAGAGCGGGTACTATTCACAGTATGGATGTATGTATAGAGCATGGTTTAGAGCCATCAAAGGTGATTGTAGATCATAACAACGAAGAAACCGTAAAAGATGTATTAGATAGGGGCTTTTGGGCGGCGTTTACAATTTATCCTAATACAAAAATGGGTAACGCTCGCATGGTGGAAGTCGTGCGTGAATACGGTTGCGATCGCATCATTGTAGACAGTAGCGCTGACTGGGGAGTAAGCGATCCTTTAGCGGTACCGAAAACTGCTCAATTAATGCTAGAGAGAGGAATCCCACAAGCGCATATGCGAGCTACTTGTTACGAAAACGCTCTTGCAGCATATAGCCAAAGTGGTCAAATTCAGGAATCTGACTGGTTAAATCTATCACCAATCGACCAGCGGGAATTATTTAGCGGTAACTCCGTACTACGCGGACAGAAACCAGTTGTCGAAGAATCTACTACGGAATTTGCATTGATTGAATAATAACTGGGTATGGGGCATGGGTTAAAGGTCAAAGGTCAAAGGGAATAATTTCTACCCCCTCTCCCCATCCCCTTGTCTCCTTGTCCCCCCATCCCCTCTTCCCCATCTACCCCCTCTTTAAATCATGATGAACGTAGCAACTTTAAACACTAACCGCCTCTGGGCATATCTACAGTTAACGCGACCTGCTAATATTGTCACTGCTTGGGCGGATGTACTGGCGGGTATTGCGGCTGCGGGTTTCGCTATTTCACTTAATCCGGTATCTGTTATATGCTTACTTATAGCTACTACTGGTTTATACGGTGGTGGTGTTGTATTTAATGATGTTTTTGATGCCGAATTGGACGCGAAGGAAAGACCAGAACGACCGATTCCTAGCGGTAGGGCAACTTTTAGGGGAGCAGCTTTTTTCGGAAGCATACTTTTGATTGTTGGTGTATCTGCTGCGGCTCAAGTTTCGTTGTTGAGTATGGCGATCGCGATCGGGGTTGCAGCTGCGGCTTTACTTTACGACGCTTACGGAAAACATCACACGTTTTTGGGCCCTTTAAATATGGGCATTTGTCGTGGTGGTAATCTACTGTTGGGTGTAAGTATTTTATCGCCGATGCTTGCAGAAAGTTGGTATTTGGCTTTAATTCCGATTACCTACATTGCTGCAATTACAGCTATCAGCCAAGGTGAAGTACACGGTGGTAAACGCAGTACGGGCATTGTAGCTTTAGTACTAATGGGCGCGGTTATTACGGGGCTTTTAGGGCTAGGTGGGCTAAACAAATCTAACCTTGTGGCAGTAGTACCATTCGTGATTTTACTGAGTGGACGAGTGTTATTACCTTTCATTAAAGCTGTGAGTGAACCAAGCGCTGAAAATATACGTACAGCAGTGCGATCGGGCGTTTTGTCTCTTATAGTATTAGATGCAACAATCAGCTGTAGTTTTGCCGGTTTACCCTATGGCTTGTTAGTATTAATTTTACTACCTATTTCTATGGTATTAGCACGATTGTTTGCGGTTACTTGAAGGAGTTAAGAGTGAGGAGTTAAGAATTAAAAGTTTTTTGATATCGATACCCTATTACCAATTACTAATTAACAATTACCAATTCCCTATATAAAATCGATGTAAATGCAGATTCTAATTTATTCTTATAATTATCATCCCGAACCGATCGGAATTGCTCCTTTGATGACTGAACTTGCGGAAGGATTAGTTAAAAAAGGGCATCAGGTGCGAGTGATTACAGGTATGCCAAATTATCCACAGCGCGAGATTTACGAGGAATATCGGGGTAAGTGGTATGTTACGGAAGAGATAAATGGCGTAACCGTTCAACGTTGTTATTTAAGAATTAAATCTAAGCCCAATTTAATTGATCGGTTGCTATTAGAATTAAGCTTTGTATTCACAAGTTTGCCACAAGCTGTGAATGGTTGGCGACCTGATGTGATTCTTCTCACTGTTCCACCTTTATTGGTTTCACTCCCTGCGACTTTATTAGGATGGTTTTATAATTGTCCGGTAGTGTTGAATGTACAGGATATTTTACCAGAAGCTGCAATAAAAACTGGATTTTTGAAGAATAAATTCATGATTCGCGCATTGGAAGCTTTAGAGAAATTTTCCTACAAAAAAGCTCATACAATTAGCGTAATTGCTGATGGATTTGTCAAAAATTTAGTTAATAAAAAAGTACCAATTAATAAGATTGCCTGCATTCCTAACTGGGTAGATGTAAATTTTATTCGTCCATTGCCACAACAAGCTAAAAATTGGAAGGCTATTCATCAATTTGATGATAAGTTTGTTGTGCTTTATTCGGGAAATATTGCTTTAACTCAAGGTTTAGAAACGGTAATAGAAACAGCAGCATCATTAAGTCATGTTCCTGAAATTGCTTTTGTGATTGCGGGTGAATCAAAAGCTTTGAAAAGATTACAAAAACATTGTTTAGCTTGTGGTGCGGATAATGTTTTACTGCTACCTTTACAACCGCGAGAAAAATTACCGGAAATGTTAGCGGCTGCTGATGTGGGTTTGGTTGTGCAAAAAAGCAACGTAATTTCTTTCAATATGCCTTCCAAAATCCCGCTGCTATTAGCTTCTGGAAGTCCAATCATTGCTTCCGTTCCGGCTTCTGGTACAGCAGCCCGTGCAGTCCGACAAAGCGGTGGTGGTGTAGTTGTCGAACCAGAATCACCTCAAGATTTAGCTGCGGCAATTATGAGTTTATATTCTAATCCTGTTTTAACGGCAAAGCTAGGTGAAAAGGCAAGAAAATTTGCTGTCGATCGCTATTCTTTTGAACAAGCATTAATTGCTTACGAAGCTGTTTTTTCTCAAGCTTGCAAGGTACCTCGTTTGTTACCAGCAATGCAAAAGAAGTTAGGAATTAAACAATTTTAGATTTTAGATTTTAAATTTTATAATTTAGACTGTTGATTGAAAGACTTAGGGAACAGGCTGAATAATCAAATAATCCGGTTCAGTAAATAAATCAAAAACTAAATATAAGTCAATTAAATAATAATATATCAAGTCAATTCTATTAAGTATTTATTAATATAGGGATACACCTCAGTTTGTGCGAATACAAAACGCAATAAAATATTTCTAGGCAATCTGACATTTTTTATCGTTTTAATATCGATACATTAATTACAAACTACAAATTAAAACTTATATTTATGACTTCTAACAAGTTAAATAAAAGCGAATATCGAAAAATTACCATCATCGGTGGATGCGGTCAGATGGGGCAATTTTTTAGCCGCGAACTTTCATCTGTAGGTCATCAAGTTTGCGCTTTTGGGAACCAAGATTGGTTCCGTGCGGATGAATTGCTAAATGATGCCGATTTAGTGATAATTTCGGTTCCGATTGAACGAACGGTAGAGGTAATTAAACGTGCTGCTCAATATCTTAAACCAACCACTGCGATCGCCGATATTACCAGCGTCAAAACTGAACCCGTAAAAGCAATGTTGGAGTACCACAAAGGTGCTGTAATGGGTTTGCATCCGATGTTTGGTCCAAAAGTTGAATGTTTTGCCGAACAAATTATGGTGGTATGTTCGGGACGAAATGACGATGAGTTTCGATGGTTGTTAGATTTCTTTGTAGATCGAGGTAGCAAGCTAGTAGAATCTACCCCCGAAGAACACGATCAAATGATGGTAATTGTTCAAGCAATGCGGCATTTTGCTCGGTTTAGTTTGGGTGTATTTTTAGCTGAAGAAAATATTGATATTCAGCGTAGTTTATTAATGTCGAGTCCTACCTATCGTCAAGAAATCGATATTATCAAGCGTTTATTTGCTCAAAGTTCGCATTTATGTGCGGATATTATGTTAGCAACTGAAGAAAGATGTGAAGCGATAGTTTCTCTTGCCGAAACTTACAGCCGTTTAGCTAAACTTGTGCAGCAAAAAGATAGAGAAGCGTTAATTAAAGAATTTGAATCTACTCAAAGTTTTTTTAATCAAGTTTTAGATTTTGAAGAAAACAACACGGGAGAGGTGAATGATTATCTGATAAATAATAAATTTACTTTCTCACAAAAGATTAATCAAGATAAAAAAACTGGAAGTGTCTTGCTTCCTACTTAATTACTCTTATCGCGGTGAAAGATTACCCATATAAGGGAGTAAGGGGTAGGGAGTAAAGGGAGAAGAAAATATATCGGTAATCTTGGAGAATGATGGGACTAATATGCATTATCACTACTGCCTTATCGCTACTCCCTTGTCCTAATATATAGCGGTTTCGCCTCCGGCACCCCTTTCATTACTAAGGAGAGGGGAAGGGGTGAGGTTCGATCTGTATTGTATCCAAGTGAAAACCACTGTAACTTTTAAACCTAACCTACTTAATTGTATATGGTTAAATAAAAACTATGCAAATAGATATATTTCATGATACTGTATGTCCCTGGTGTCGAATTGGTAAAAAACATCTTTTTGATGCACTTTCAGAATCCAAATTAGAAGAATTAGATATTCGCTGGCATCCTTTTCTGTTAGATAATTCTGTTCCTAATGAGGGATACGAATTTCGCGATTTCATGCAGCAGCGCAAAGGAATGTCAGCACAACAATTACAGCAAATGTTTGATTATACGCGCAGCATGGGTGAAGCTGTTGGTGTAAATTTGGATTTTGAAAAAGTGCGATTGGCTGTTAATACTACTCTTTCTCACCGATTAATCGAATTAGCCCCATCAAGTCTTAAAAGTCAAGTTGTGGAAGCAATTTATCAGGCTTATTTTGAAGAGGGTTTAAACTTAGGAAATATTGATGTAATTGTCGCGATCGCTAAATCATCTGGAATGGATTCTCCCGAATTAGCACAACAGTTAAATGATAAAAATGCTCGCGATGCGATTGCGATCAAATCAGATCATGCTCGAAGTTTAGGTATCAATAGTGTGCCTTTTTTTATTATTAATAACGAAGTGAAAATTAACGGTTCTCAGTCGAAAGAAACGTTTAATTCAATTATTAATGACCAATTATCAATTAAGTAAGTGAGTACAAACAAACCCAACTATGTAACAGAATGAAAAAAAAGCTTTTCGAGAAGCCGCTTGCATATCTACAAACTTTTGCCTCTATCCCCTATTCCCTTGTCCTAATTACGATTTTCAACTCTGACGTACTTATTAATCATGATACTAGACTTAAAAAGAAAAACTAAATTTGAACTTAAACCGATTCAGCAACGTGTTGAGGTGACTTTTAATTATGCGGTTCACTTCACTAACGGTATTTTTGATTTAGATAATCCCCTGTTAGCTGAGGTGATTGCAAATGATGGGGAAGCTAAGCCAAAAAAGGTTGTAGCTGTTGTCGATGGTGGTTTGCTGGAATCTCGAAGCGGTTTGCTCGATCAATTTCGCGAATATTGCCGTTCCAATTCTGACATCCTCACTTTATCTGCTGAACCTTTGGTGGTTCCTGGTGGTGAAGCAGCAAAAAATAACCCCCAACTGCTCGAAGATATTCATCAATTAGTTGACGATGCGGGTATCTGTCGTCACTCTTATTTAATTGCGATCGGTGGTGGTGCGGTTCTCGATTTAGTAGGATTTGCAGCGGCTACAGCCCATAGAGGAATTCGTATTATCCGTATTCCTACTACCGTATTAGCGCAAAATGATTCTGCTGTGGGAGTGAAAAACGGGATCAACGCTTTTGGTAAAAAGAACTTTTTAGGCAGCTTTGCACCACCTTACGCTGTTTTGAATGATTTTGATTTTCTTGATAGCCTTGACGAACGAGATTGGCGATCGGGTATTGCTGAAGCAGTAAAAGTAGCTTTGATTCGAGATCGAGAATTTTTCGAGTTTATCGCTGACAATGCTGCACTTTTAGCACGTCGCGACATGGAGGCAATGCAGCAGGTAATTTACCGATGTGCCAAGTTACATTTACAACATATTGCCACAAGCGGCGATGCTTTTGAAATGGGTTCTTCTCGTCCTTTAGACTTCGGACATTGGGCGGCTCATAAACTCGAACAATTGACCAATTATCGCTTGCGTCATGGGGAAGCAGTGGCGATCGGGATTGCTTTAGATAGTACTTATTCTTATTTACAAGGAATGCTGCCCCATGCAGAATGGCAAAAAATACTTAATACTTTAAGAACATTAGGATTTGAACTATATATTCCCGAACTAACCGAAGAATCTCAGATAGAACATCCTAGATGTTTGTTCCGAGGCTTAAACGAATTTCGCGAACACTTGGGTGGAGAATTGACTTTAACCCTTTTGCAAAGAATTGGACAAGAAATTGAGGTACATACCGTAAAAATTTCTTTATATCAACAAGCAATTTCATTGTTATCTGATGCGAAAATATAGCTAATTGCAAAACAGCTATAAACATGAAAATTTCTCAGAAAAACTTACACCTTACATACTGCACCAATATTCATCCCGGTGAGGATTGGAGTCAGGTTTTTGCTAATTTACAGCAATATATTCCATCTCTGAAAGCCAAACTATCACCGAATCAGCCTTTTGGGATTGGTTTGCGTTTAGCAGATGTTGCATCTAGAGAATTATTGCAAGGAGACACTTTAGACCAGTTTAAATATTGGTTAAATGAACATGACTTATACGTTTTTACACTGAATGGTTTTCCTTATGGGGGGTTCCATTTACAAGTAGTAAAAGACAAAGTTTATGCTCCAGACTGGTCGAAGCTTCTTCGTTTAGACTACACTTTGCGATTGACTCAAATTCTTGCGGAATTATTACCCGAAGATATTGAAGGTAGCATTTCCACAGTGCCATTATCTTATAAACCCTGGTTCAACGACAGGCGATCGCAAACCGAAGTAACCAGTAGTGCCACGATTCATATAGCCCAAGTAGTAGCGCAGATGGTACGTATCCGCGCTGCAACAGACAAAGTGCTGCATTTGGACTTGGAACCAGAACCGGATGGGTTAATTGAAAATGCTGCCGAAGTAGTAAAGTATTTTGAACAATACTTGTTACCTATGGGTGGTAAATATTTAGCGGAAAATCTCGGAATTCCCCAACCCGCAGCCGAGGTACTTTTACTCGATCACGTGCGAGTTTGTTATGATACCTGTCATTTTGCCGTCGAGTATGAAAATCCCGCGACCGTTTTTAAACAATTTAAAGACGCAGGAATTCAGATTGGAAAAATTCAAATTAGTGCAGCATTAAAAGCCGAGTTAACCCAAGATAGAAGCAAACGACTTTTAGTTAAAGAACGATTACAACCTTTTGCCGAATCGACATATTTACATCAAGTAATTGCTCGTCATTCAAATGGAGAACTGCAACATTATCGAGATTTAGCAACAGCCTTACCTTTTATTGAAGAAACCACAGCTTGCGAATGGCGGACTCATTTTCACGTACCGTTGTTTATCAACGATTATCAGGGATTGCAGTCAACTCAAGATGACATTCTTACCGTATTTGAATTATTACAAAATAACGAGATTTGCAATCACTTAGAGATAGAAACTTACACTTGGGAAGTACTACCTTCCAACATGAAAGTAGATATAGAAGCCTCAATTCAGCGCGAGTATGAATGGGTTTTATGGAAGTTGCAAGCAACCAATTCTCAGCAATTAATTAAAGTTAGCGTATAGAACGGTAATGGGTAATTGGTAATGAATATTATGAATAAAACAGTTGTTATCAACGTAGTCGGATTAACTCCAAATTTATTAGGAAAGCATACACCAAGGCTGTCGCGGTGGGCAGAACTTGGAAAAGTTGCAACAGTGGAACCTGTAGTACCGGCGGTTACTTGTTCGGTGCAGGCGACTTATCTAACTGGTAAAATGCCTAACGAACATGGCATTGTGGGGAATGGTTGGTATTTTAGAGATGAGTGTGAAACTAAATTTTGGAAACAGTCGAATAAGTTAGTTCAATCGCCCAAAATATGGGAAATGGCACGGGAATTTGATTCGTCTTTTACCTGCGCGAATATGTTCTGGTGGTATAATATGTACTCCTCAGTTAATTATGCGGTAACTCCTCGACCGATGTATCCTGCTGATGGTCGAAAAATTCCCGATATTTACACTCAACCAAGTACATTTCGCGAGCAATTACAAGCAGAGTTCGGTCAATTTCCTTTATTTAACTTTTGGGGCCCAACTGCATCGATCGCATCTACACAATGGATCGCAAATTCATCGAAATGGGTAGAGGAAAAATGCAGTCCTAATTTAACTTTAATTTATCTACCGCATCTAGATTACTGCTTGCAAAAGTTTGGTCCCGTCCAAGATAAAATAGCCAAAGAATTACAAGAAATAGATACAGTTTGCGGCGATTTAATCGATTTTTACGAACAACGTGGTGCTTCTGTGATCGTGTTATCAGAATATGGAATTACATCGGTTTCTCAACCCATTCATATTAATAGAATATTACGTGCAAAAGGTTTATTAGCTATCCGTGAAGAAGAAGGAAGAGAAATCCTCGATGCTGGTGCTAGTAAAGCCTTTGCAGTTGCAGATCATCAAATTGCCCATGTTTACGTTAATGATGCAGACTATATTCCTCAAGTCAAAAGCTTGTTAGCAGAAGCAGAAGGAATCGACTATATTTTAGATGATACGAGTAAACCAGATTATCATTTAGACCATTCTCGCAGCGGTACCTTTATAGCAGTAGCCAAACCCGATGCATGGTTTACTTATTACTACTGGCTTGATGATAAACGCGCTCCCGACTTTGCCAGAACCGTAGATATTCATCGTAAACCAGGTTACGACCCTGTAGAATTATTTATTGACCCCCAGATTAAATTTCCTAAACTCAAAGTAGGGTCAAAATTACTTAAGAAAAAGCTGGGTTTTCGCTATTTGATGGATGTGATTCCAATGGACGCTTCTTTAGTCAAAGGTTCTCACGGCTGCATTCCTCCCACATCTGATATGGGACCTTTATTAATTAGCAAACAAACTGACTTGCTCAATTCCGAATCCATCAAAGCAACCGACGTTTGTGGATTAATTTTGCAGCATCTTACGAACAGCAAACAGTTAGCAGTTTTGTAAGGGAGGCAAAACGCGGTGAAGCAGCGAGCAGAAGGGGGGTCTCCCCCATGAGCGACTGCTGAACCCGGAGGGTGTAGA
>NZ_JAYGHM010000016.1:64103-74404 GCF_034931125.1 Rivularia sp. UHCC 0363
ACCAAAAGTAACGAAGGAATTTAAATTTACCGTCACGCACCAATTGATATTCTATCTTTCTATCATCTAACTAAAGACATAGAGCCTTTTTCATACTTTAGATAGTAGCGAAAATACTGATATCTTCTCCGCCAAAATTTATTAAGTAAACTTTTGTAACAGCGAAAAATTGGACACACCTATCGAAAAAAAGTTCATGTATGCCTCAGACAATATCTAGTAGGCTTAAAGTGTAAAGAGATATTAAAGGTTTCTAAATATCTATCTACCCGAAAAGGGTGAAACGATAGAAAGATAAGTTTATGCCTTATTTCTTGCTTTTAATTTTTTCAAAATTTTATTAATAAGTGGCGTTGTTTTAGGCAGTATCTTAGCCTGAGTGCGTTTTGGCAAATTTACTGTGGTCAAAGTCTTGTAACTTAATTTGTAATTAAAATTTAGTCTCAAGTTAAAAATCCACAGTCCAAATTATAAAGTAATTAATGACTTGATTTTTTACGCAATATAGATGCGTAAATTAGTAAGTGTAACCTTTACTTAACTGTTGATTTTTAATTTTAACTGCACACTCCGTAATTATTCCAGAGGAATAGCCCATGATTGAAAAGCAAACATATACAACTCTTGGTGGTGTTAATATATCTCGCACGGTAACGGAAGTTGAGATTAACGCAGCTTTAGAAGATATTTTGTTTCACCTCGATTCAAAGCGTGGAGGTTTGCTCAAAAGTAGTTACGAATATCCGGGACGATATAAAAGATGGGCGATCGGATTTGTAAATCCACCTCTGGAAGTGGCAACCCGAGATAAAGGTTTTACTATTACAGCGCTGAACGAACGAGGTGAAATTCTTTTACCGATGCTGTTACAGCGGTTATCCGAGCATCCGCAATTGTCGGAAGTAAAGGTTGATAATACACAAAAGATTACTGGTGGTGTTAAACCCACAGAACAATTTTTTACAGAAGAAGAACGCAGTAAACAACCTTCGGCTTTTACGGTTATTCGCGATATTTTACAAGTTTTTTACAGCGATCAGGACGAGCATTTAGGGCTTTACGGTGCGTTCGGTTACGACTTGGTGTTTCAGTTTGAACCGATTTCTCAACGTTTGCAGCGTGCGGACGATCAAAGGGATTTAGTTTTATATCTACCGGATGAATTGGTAGTTGTTGACTATTATTTACAACGCGCTTACCGTTTGAGCTACGAATTTGAAACAGCACAAGGTAGCACCGATAATCTTCCTCGCACGGGTGAATCTGTAGATTATAGAGGTAAACGGCTGACCCCCGAACAAAAATCGGATCATGAAACCGGCGAATATGCAAAGCAGGTAGAAGGTGCGCTTGATTATTTCCGTCGAGGGGATTTATTTGAAGTTGTACCTTCACAAAATTTCTCTATAACCAGTGAGACTGCACCTTCGGAATTATTTACAACTTTACAGGAAATTAATCCTAGCCCTTACGGCTTTATATTTAACTTGGGTGGGGAATACATTATTGGTTCTTCTCCGGAAATCTTTGTCCGAGTTGACGGTAGACGGGTAGAAACTTGTCCGATTAGCGGCACGATCGCACGAGGAAGAGACGCTTTAGATGATGCTACGCAAATTCGTCAGCTGCTAAATTCATTCAAAGACGAATCCGAATTAACCATGTGTACCGACGTAGACCGCAACGATAAATCGCGGATTTGCGAACCAGGTTCGGTACGGGTAATTGGTCGCCGTCAAATTGAAATGTACAGTCATTTAATTCATACCGTAGACCATGTAGAAGGGTTGTTAAGACCTGATTTTGATGCTTTAGATGCGTTTTTGACTCATACCTGGGCTGTGACGGTTACGGGCGCACCGAAGAAGTCAGCCATCGAGTTTCTCGAACAGCACGAACGCAGCGCTAGACGTTGGTATGGTGGAGCGGTAGGCTGGTTGAACTTTAACGGTAATTTGAATACCGGATTGATTTTGCGGACTATTCGACTCAAAGATTCAGTTGCAGAAGTACGAGTTGGGGCAACGGTGTTGTATGATTCGATTCCCGCAGCCGAAGAGCAAGAAACTTTAACTAAAGCCGCAGCAGCTTTTGAAACTATTCGCCGTGCTAAGGAGAAATCCAAAGCCTCGGAATCTAGCTTAACTTCGTTGAGTACTGGTATTCCCAATGCCGAACCGGGTAAACGCATCTTATTAATTGACTGCGAAGACTCTTTTGTTCACACCTTAGCTAACTACATTCGTCAAACTGGGGCTTCTGTAAAAACACTGCGACACGGTTTTGATGAATCGCTTTTTGATACTGAAAAACCGGATTTAGTTGTATTGTCTCCAGGTCCTGGTAGACCAAATGATTTTAAAGTACCTCAAACTGTAGCCGCTTGCGTGAGTCGTAATATTCCGATTTTCGGGGTGTGTTTGGGATTGCAAGGTATTGTGGAAGCTTTTGGTGGAGAATTGGGAGTTTTAGATTATCCCCAACACGGTAAACCTTCGCGGATTAATGTTACCGATTCGAGTGCAGTGATGTTCAAGGATTTACCCGCATCTTTTATAGTCGGTAGATATCATTCCTTGTTTGCATTACCAGAAAAGTTTCCTCAAGAGTTGAAAGTGACAGCGATGTCAGAGGACGATGTAATCATGGCGATCGAACATAGAACATTGCCGATCGCAGCGGTACAGTTTCACCCCGAATCGATTATGACTTTAGCGGGTGAGGTTGGGTTAGCAATGATTAAAAATGTGGTTTACAAGTATACGAGGTCAGGGGAATCGGAAGTTGTTTCCGTTAGTTAGGATTTGTGAAAAATAGCGAGAATGCGGGTGTAAATGCCCGTATTCTTGAATAAAAAAGATTAAAGATTAAAAAACCTTACTAGACGCGGAGGACGCGGAGGGAAGAAGTAAGTAGAGTTTGAAGTTTTTGAGAATCAATAATTATTAAGGGAGAAAAATGTATGAAACTTGGCTCGCTCGCTTTATCACTTATATCTGGAACAGTAACGTTGCTGGGTTTAGGGTTTAGTACAATAAAGGTGAATGCTCAAACAACTTTTCCTTTTGAGGCTACTTACAAAACAGAAAGCGTTTTTGAACCGATTCAAGGTAACGTGTTTAAGTCAACTGTAATAGGTGAAAGTACTGATGCACCCTATGATTTGACTAACTTTATCAAAATGAATTACATCGAAAGAAATGATGATGCGGGAATGCAAACAATAGTTGCAGATGCGACAGAGTTGGGTATTGAAGGATTACCAATTCTCTCCGATACATTTTTTGGTCGCGGTAACGATAAATTATTTGCAACCACTACTGGTAATGTTACACAAAACTTTGAAGATTTTACAACATCAATTTCTGGTACTACCACTATTGCGGGTGGAGAAGGCAATTTTGAAGGTGCGACAGGGAGTTTAACGCTTTCGGAAAACACGATCTTCAATCCGAATGCAACAACGGAACCTAGCACCACAGGTACAGCCGTATTAACTGGTTCCTTTACAGTACCTCAAAAAGTGCCAGAAGCGGGAAATAGTGCGACTTTAATTGGTATGGGAATAATTGGTGCTGTTTTTTCATTGCATAAACGTCACTATTTCGTCACTAAGTAATTTATAGCAAGCAATAATGAAGTCAAGCTCCCGTTACCTGTTATAAGAAAGTAATATTATGAATAATGTCTCAATTATCAATAAAATTAATATGTTAACTAAACCCCGTCACATACTTGATGAAATAGTCTTGCACAAAAGGCAAGAAGTTGCTCAAATGCGCTTGCAGTCTCCTTTAGCTAAGGTACAAGAACAACTAAAAGATGCACCGAAAGTCCGAGATTTTTTACAGGCTTTACAAGATAATTCCCATCATCCTAGTTTGATTGCAGAAGTAAAAAAAGCATCGCCAAGCAAAGGAATTATTCGGGAAGATTTTGACCCGATAAGTATAGCTCAAGCGTATGAAAGAGGCGGTGCTGCTTGCCTTTCAGTGCTTACCGATGCTAAGTTTTTTCAAGGTAGTTTTGATAACTTACGTAATGTGAGAAAAAGCGTAGAATTACCTTTATTATGTAAAGAATTTATCATCGACTTATATCAAATATATTTAGCTAGAACTGCGGGTGCTGATGCGGTACTGTTGATTGCAGGTATTTTATCTGACGTACAATTGAAAGACTTCTTGCGAGTAATTCACAGTTTGAAAATGACAGGTTTGGTGGAAGTCCATACCTTAGCAGAATTAGATAGAGTCATAAGACTTTCTGACATAAAGTTAGTCGGGATTAACAACCGGAATCTCAAGAATTTTACTGTCGATTTAGCAAATACTGAAGAATTGATTGCTCAACGAAAATCGCAATTACAAAGCTTTGGTATTACTGTTGTCAGCGAATCAGGTATATACACACCCGAAGATTTAGCCTTCGCGAATCAGGTTGGCGCTCGTGCCGTTTTGGTAGGAGAATCTTTAGTGAAGCAACCCGACGTGGAAGATGCGGTACGGAAGTTGCTCAACTAATGAGGAGTTAAGAATTAGGAGTTAGGAAATTAAAGCGGATAAGTATTGACTTTTAGCCTTTAATTACTCCTAATTTCTTACTCTTGTTTGAAGATTTAATTCAAAATCCAAAATCCTTTGGTGAATTATGAAAGCAATGGCGATCGCACAATTTGGGAGTCCAGAGGTCTTCACCGAGATAGATGTGGATAAACCGGCACCTGGAAAAAATCAGGTTTTGGTTAAGGTTTACGCGACATCGATTAATCCTGCTGATGTTGGGGTGCGTAGTGGAATGTTTGGTTCGAGGATGAAACTACCCGTAATTCTCGGTTATGACGTTTCTGGTGTAGTTGAAGCAGTTGGTGAAGATGTCGAGGATTTCAAGGTTGGAGATGAGGTTTACTATGCGATCGCCTTAATGGATGGAGATGGTGCAAATGCTGAATATCATGTAGCAAATCAATCTATAGTTGCTCGCAAACCGATAAATTTATCTCATATAGAAGCTGCTAGCGTTCCCGTTGCAGGTGGTACTGCTTGGGCTGCTTTAATTGATAGAGCAGATATTAAAGTTGGTGAAAGCGTTTTGATTCACGGTGGTGGAGGTGGTGTAGGTTCCTTTGCAATTCAAATTGCTAAAGCTGCTGGTGCTTACGTTTATACAACCTGCGGCAATTATGACTTTGAGATGGTTCAATCGCTTGGTGTAAGCAAAGTCATTGACTACCGCAAGGACAACTTTATCGATATCATCATCAAGGAAACGGGAGGACAAGGAGTTGACGTTGTTTTAACTACCGTCGGTGGTGATATTTTAGCTAAAAGTTTGCCAATAATTAAAGCTGATGGTCGTGCAGTGACGATAACGGCTATAGGAGGAGACTTAAATGCAGCGATTTTCAAAAATATTACAGTTCATTTTGTACACCTAGAAAATCCCCGGATGAAGTTAGAAGCTTTAAAAAATTTAATTGAACGCGGACAAATTAAGCCTGTTGTGGGAATGACTTTTCCGCTAAATGAAATTGCTCAAGCACACCGAAAAATTGAAGAAGGTGGTAAAGATGTACGGGGAAAAATTGCCATAAAAGTTGCAATTTAATATTCACCAATTATCAATGTCCAATTACAACCAACTAATAACTAATAACTAATAACATGGCTGCAATATCTCAACGCTTTGAAGAACTCAAAAAATCCAATACCTGCGCTTTAATTCCGTTTATTACAGCGGGAGATCCGGATTTAGAAACTACTGCCAAAGCACTGAAAATTCTAGATAAAAACGGTGCTAGCTTTATAGAATTGGGCGTTCCTTATTCTGACCCTTTAGCTGATGGCCCGGTAATTCAAGCTGCTGCGACTCGTGCTTTGCAAAATGGTACAAAATTAGACCATGTTTTGCAAATGTTGAAGACATTAACCCCTCAATTGCAAGCACCGATTATTCTATTTACTTATTACAATCCGATTTTAAATTTAGGGATTAAAGAGTTTTTAGCGAAAGTTGCTGAAGTTGGGGTGAAAGGGTTAGTAGTTCCCGATTTACCCTTAGAAGAAGCCGAGAATTTGATTCAGTCTGCTCAAGAATTTGACATAGAGCTAACTTTGCTCGTAGCACCTACAAGTTCTAAAGATCGGATAAATGCGATCGCTAAATATTCTCAGGGTTTTATCTACCTTGTGAGTGTAACTGGTGTTACCGGAATACGTACTAGTTTGGAAGGTAGAGTCAAAGATTTATTACAAGAAATGCGCGGAATGACCGATAAAGCCATCGGACTTGGTTTCGGTATATCCGGTACGGAACAAGCAACTCAAGCTAAAGATTGGGGTGCGGATGCGGTAATCGTTGGTAGCGCATTTGTCAAAAGATTAGCAAACGGTACCCCCGAAGAAGGATTGCAAGCAGTCGAAGAACTTTGCAAAGAACTCAAAGCCGCAATATCTAGCGAGCAGTTAGTTAAGAGCTAATAGGTGATGGGTAATGGGTAATAGTTAGGAGTTAGGAGTTAAAAGTTAAGAATTATCTTCCCCTTGTCTCCTTGTCCCCCTCATCATCCCATGCCCAACTACCAATTACCAACTACCAATTTTCAAATTACCTAAAGGAATACAAATCAAAATGGTCAGCACTCCAGACATCAGTACCAAAACTTCATCAGTAGCTCGTCCCGATAGCTTGGGAAGATTCGGAAAGTTCGGCGGAAAGTACGTTCCTGAAACTTTAATGCCCGCATTAAGTGAATTGGAAACTGCTTACGAAAAGTATCGTCATGACCCCGATTTCAAAGCTGAATTAGATGGTTTACTACGGGATTATGTGGGAAGACCAAGCCCCTTATATTTCGCAGAACGTTTGACGCAACATTACGCTAAGCCCGACGGTACGGGAGCGCAAATTTACTTAAAGCGCGAAGACTTAAATCATACTGGCGCTCATAAAATTAATAATGCTTTAGCTCAAGTATTGTTAGCGAAACGCATGGGTAAACAGCGGATTATTGCCGAAACCGGAGCCGGACAGCACGGAGTTGCCACTGCTACTGCTTGCGCTCGGTTTGGCTTGAAGTGCGTGATTTTCATGGGCGTTCAAGACATGGAAAGACAAGCGCTCAACGTATTTCGGATGCGGTTGATGGGAGCAGAAGTTAGTCCGGTAGAAGCAGGAACCGGAACCCTCAAGGATGCAACCTCCGAAGCAATTCGCGATTGGGTAACAAATGTCGAAACCACACATTACATTTTAGGTTCGGTTGCAGGACCCCATCCTTACCCAATGTTGGTACGCGATTATCACGCCATAATCGGTACGGAAACTCGCAATCAATGTGACGAAAAATGGGGAGGATTACCCGATATTTTGTTAGCTTGTGTCGGTGGTGGTTCCAATGCAATGGGATTATTTCACGAATTTGTTAACGAAGAATCCGTGCGCTTGATTGGAGTTGAAGCCGCAGGTGAAGGTGTAAATACCGAAAAACACGCCGCAACTTTGACAAAAGGAAGAGTCGGAGTACTGCACGGTGCGATGAGTTATTTGCTGCAAGATAATGACGGACAAATTATCGAAGCGCACTCAATCAGCGCCGGTTTGGACTATCCCGGAGTTGGTCCCGAACATAGTTTTCTCAAAGATATGAATCGCGCTGAATATTACAGCGTCACCGATGAGGAAGCCTTAGCAGCATTTAGAAAAGTGTCGGAATTAGAAGGAATTATTCCCGCATTAGAAACCGCTCACGCCTTTGCTTATCTAGAAACACTTTGTCCTCAGCTAGATGGCAATCCTCGGATTGTAATCAACTGTTCCGGTAGAGGTGACAAAGACGTGCAAACCGTAGTTAAAGTAATTAATCTTTAGTCAAGGATTGAAGAGCCATTAAATGACTCTTCATTCTCGTTACAAGGTTCTACCTTGTAATGCATTTCCGTGAGGCTCCGCCTCCAGATTCAGTGGAAGGCAGAGCCTTCCATACAGGGGTTCCCAGCCAGAGACTGGGAACCAGTAATAACGCAATAAAATAAAATTTACTGCTTGCAGTTAGCGGTGAGAGTTGTCACTAAATGACTCTTCATTCTCGTTACAAGGTTCTACCTTGTAATGCATTTCCGGGAGGCTCCGCCTCCAGATTCAGTGGAAGGCAGAGCCTTCCATACAGGGGTTCCCAGCCAGAGACTGGGAACCAGTAATAACGCAATAAAATAAAATTTATAAATACTTTTCAAACCTCTTATTTATAAGAAAGCAATCCAAAATCTAAAATCTAAAATCGAATGACCCAAACTTTAGTTAACAATTCCTCAACTGTGGACACTCGGTGGTCTACTTTATTGCAACAGCTACTTAATAAAGAATCCCTCAGCGTCAATCAAGCTACCGAATTAATTGAAGGATGGCTTGCAGATGCGATTCCTCCCGTACTTTCCGGCGCGATTTTAACGGCAATTCAAGCTAAAGGAGTCTCCCCAGAAGAATTGGTGGGTATGGCTCAAGTTTTGCAATCTCAGTCTTTAGGGGGAATCGAAAATCAAGAATCTCAGTTTCCCTTAATAGATACTTGCGGAACTGGGGGAGATGGTGCTTCCACCTTCAATATTTCTACAGCCGTCGCTTTTGTTGCTGCTGCTGCGGGGGTAAAGGTTGCCAAACACGGTAATCGTTCGGCTTCTAGTAAAACTGGTTCTGCTGACGTACTGGAATCTTTGGGTATAAATCTTCAAGCCGACCCCAAAAAAGTGCGATCGGCAGTCGATGAAATCGGCGTGACATTTCTGTTTGCACCCGGTTGGCATCCAGCTTTAAAGCCTGTAGCTCCTTTGCGGAAAACTTTAAAAATTCGGACTATTTTTAACCTGCTCGGACCGCTAGTAAATCCGATGCATCCTACAGGACAAGTTATCGGTGTATCCGACCCGTTTTTAGTGCAAACGATCGCTCAAGCTTTATCTCAACTGGGAATTCGTCGAGGAATCGTAATTCACGGACGAGAAAGGTTAGATGAAGGGGGTTTGGGTGATGTTAACGATCTGGCGATCGTTGAGAATGGGGAAGTAAGTTTATTAGAATTGACGGCTGAAAAATTAGGTTTAACTCCCGCACCAATTGGGGCTTTAAAAGGTGGAGAAGTTCAAGAAAACGCCGATATTTTGCAAGCTGTTTTACAAGGAAAAGGTACCCAAGCGCAATTAGATGTAGTCGCTTTAAACACAGCTTTAGCTTTAGAAGTTGGTGAAGCTGTTGAAGGTAAAGATATTTTAGAACGTTGTACCAAAGGTGTCGCGATCGCTAAAGACGTTTTGAAAAGTGGCGAAGCTTGGAAAAAATTAGAACAGCTTGCGGAATTTTTGAAATAAATAGGAGTTGGACATTGGATAATATTGTTTTGATTCGATGTCCTAGTAAACAAAATATTCATTCTCAAATTAATGATTTTTTTTAATCATCTTTTGATTTTTTATTTAGTTAAAATTTAATAGTTTTTTTACTAGTGTATTTTACAGTCATTTTACTATGTGTTAGGGCTACTACAAGTCTGCTTTTTAAAGGGGACGTGGTAATTTTATTTTGTAGAATACTCGTTTTTATGTCTTTTAAAGCACAAGCTACACTCAGATTATTTTTGCGAAGTATGTGTATAAAAAAAGATATCTAAAGAAACGAATGATTCATCAAAATATTATTCATAGTATTTAAAATATAAATAAATTATTCTAAAGTGTAGACGTTTGGGGAACAGGTTTACAAGTAAAAGTTGGAGAATATTTATACTGTTGTTTTTTATTGCTTAGCATCTTCATTCTTAAGCAATAGTTTAAATATTCATCAATGTAATTAACCCGAACAGATTCAAGCATTTTTGTTAGTAAGTTGTCAAAGAATTGACTTTATAAGAGATTGAGAAACATTCAATATTTTGTTTCTTAACTCAGTTAAAAAATCCTAGGAGAATCATTCACATGGCAGAAGATATGAACAATCAACCTGTAGGAAATTCAGGTAGTGAAGGCAGCGGTGACATGGAAGAACTTCTTCGTCAGAGTCCTTTCGGTGTCCTACTTGAAATAAAAGGCGCAGATGGAGAAAACATAGAAGCAAAAGATATATTCGGGAACCTGGGTGGTTCAATGGGTGGTGGTGAAGGTGGCCCTCCATCCGGTATGGATACAAGTGATTTGCCTTACGGTGGAAATCCTTTCGCAGGCGACAACTTCTGGACTATTTTCAATGGAGGCGTAAACCCTGCTGAAGCTTCTGGCGGCGGTTTTGGCGGCGGAATGCCCTCTGGTGAAGGT
>NZ_JAYGHM010000016.1:74661-79044 GCF_034931125.1 Rivularia sp. UHCC 0363
TTCTAATCTATTCGCTGGCTAGATTTTTAGGATAAAATGCTTCCGATTTTGAGTAGCGGTATGATACTTGCTCAAATCAGTGTGGAAGTTTTTGGTTCATAGTCGCATTGTGGAGACGGGCTGTATTGCTACGTCTCTACATTTCTTATTAATTTAGCTCGATAATTTTGTATGTAATAGAATTTAAGTTTTGTTTTTATTAATTTAAGTTCTTATTTTGAGGAGAATACATAATGGAACCTTCATCAAATTCTGTAAGCAAAATTAATGGTCAATCTATTGATTTTACTGGCTCATTAATTAGTACTAGTAGTTCTTTTTCTATTAGTGACAATATACTAGAAGGTGGAATTAAATCCGCTCTTGATATTGGTAATATTGTTATCGGTAACGGACAATGGATAGTTGATGATGAAACTACACAAGAGTCATTAACTTCGGAAATCAAAACTGATGTTGACGAAAGGATTAATTCTCTTTTTGATAAACTGCGCGATCGATTACCTTTGAAAGAAGTTGAACAATCAGCAGGTAATCCATTTACAGAAGAGAATCCTTTTGCTGATGGTAAAAATCCTTTTGGTGAGGGTGAATTTACTCCACCACCAGGTTACGAAAACTCTTTACCTTCACAAGATATTGTAGATAATATTGAATCTGTTCAAGAAGAAAGTCCTGTTGTAGAAGAAAATTTGTCTACAGATAGCGATAATAATTCATCAGCAGATGTCGCAGATTCTAATCCTGTTATGGACGCTGAAGGTGAAAATCCCTTTGCTGGTGGTGGAGAAGGTGGAAATCCCTTTGCTGGTGGAGAAGGTGGAAATCCCTTTGCTAGTGGTGGAGAAAATCCGATCGCAGAAAACGGGAATGGATCTTCACCATCCTTTAATATGACAGGGATGATTTTTGGTGAAGATTTACCATTTTTGAATGCTAGTGAAGGGGATGATAACTACAGCACTATACCTAAGCAGTCAACTAGTGAAACCTTAAGAGTTGTTAGAGATAATCTGTTAAGATTTAACGCAAATCTTAATTCTCCAGAAGTTTTTGCAAGTAACGAAACACCTTTACAAACACCAAATGATTTATTAACGCTGTTTCGTAATGATATGTTCAGCTTCAATAATTCTGCTAATTCTTTTCAAGGATTAGTCGGTGATAATAATCCGTTTGCAAGCGGTGAATTTAATCTTGGTGAAGGTAGCGAAGAGATTCCTTTTGATATTATAAATGTTGCTTTGGATGGTTTGTTACCATTCAACGGTTCTGAAAATGTATTTAGTACACCTGAAGGTGAGATTCCGATCGGTAATGGGAATCAAGACTTTGGTTGTGACAATGCAGTTATTGGTAATGCTAACTGGAATTACGGTAGTTTGAATGCGACTATTGGTAATGGTAACTGGAATTGGGATGGAGCCAGTAATAATTCTACAGTTGGTAATGGTAATTGGCATTTAGATTTTACCTCTGACAATAAAACCGTTGGGAATGGTAACTGGTATTGGGATTCTAGTAGTGATAATACAACTCTTGGTAATGGCAATTGGTATTTTGGAAATAACAATACAACCATTGGTAACGGTAACTGGGATTTCGGGAATAATAATACAGTAATCGGTAACGGGAATAGAGTTTATACCGATAATAGTATTGTAATTGGTAACGGTAATTGGTCGGTTGTAATTGATAAATCGGCTAAAATTGGTGATGATTTATTAGGTGAATTAGAAACTATAGTCATGGGAATTGGTGTGAAGCAAAGTGCTGATATGCTTGTTGATTCAGTAATGAATAAGATGGCTGAAATTTTCCAACCATTAACGGCAGATTTTGATGAGTCAGCGCTAAGTACTTATAATCATCAGTTTGTTTCTTCTAGTAATGAGATGAGTTTTCTTTTTAGTTGATTACGATTGAAGAATTATAAACCGCAGAGACGCAGAGAGCGCAGAGGAAGAGAAAAAAGAGAAAGAATAGTGCGAATAATAATTATTGTACGGGCATCTTGCCCGTTTTTTTATGGGAAACTTATTATATATGAAGATGTAAATCATTAGCCCGTGTAACAATGCAAATCGAGCAACCGATCAAAATAAATGCCGTACAACCAGATAAATTAAAGCAAATCTTACCTAAACCATTGATTCTTTCTACTCCGATATCTCTTTTCAATGGTTTTTATTTTAACTATCATCGACAACTAAATTATAAAGTTCCTGAGACTCTATCATCTCAGCATATTATTGGTATTTCTCCTCAAAACTTCCATGCAAGTTTTAAAATTAATAAAAATTGGCAACGTCAATATTACGGAGAAGGTGATATAGGGATTTTTCCCGCTTATCAAACTTCACCAACCGCAGAGTTTGAGCAAGATAATGAATTTGTTATATTAAGTTTTGAACCCGATTTTTTAATTCGCGCCGTTAAGGAGATTTTATTTGGAGTTATGGCGGTTACGAAGCCGAAATTCCGATTCCAACGGTTATGAATGAGATTGCAGCAAATTACGAATTTATTGGTTTAAGTTGCGATCGCACTATTCAAACTGATTTTTTAGCGCTTCTCCTAAATATGCACGATTACAACCATCAAAATGGTACCCATCGCAAGTTATTTGAAATTGAAGAGGTGGAGTTAAAGCAGTGGAGTTTGTAGGTTGGGTTAGACACGAAAACGGTAAATTTCGTTTGTAACGCCTGGTTTATAATTATCGTGTCGTAACCCAACATCGGGATTTGCGATCGATTGAGATATTTAAGAATACCCCTAATTTAATGTTGGGTTACAGCGCTCTTGTTAATTTCTTGTTGAGCATTATTATGCTTCGTGCGCTTAACCCAACCTACGAACTAGACGTGGGGAGCGCAGAGGAAGAGGACGAAGAGTAAATTTATCTAAATGCTTACCTTTGCGTACTTCCGCGTTAAAAATAAATTATTTTAATGACAAAGGGTTTGGTATAATTTAGCGCTGAAGCGCAACTACGAACCCATGACTAAAATAATCTTCGACACAGACCCCGGTGGTGATGATATATTTGCTTTATTATGGCTGCAAAGTTTAGTAAAGCAAGGCTTAGCAGAATTAATTGCTGTTACCACGGCTGAAGGTAATATCGGTTCTGAATTAACCTTTATTAATGCTAGTAAAGTTTTGAGTTTGGGAGGATTTGAACAAGTTGAATTAGGTCGGGGAGTAACGGTTAAAGAATCCAAAATTGCTGATGCTGCTTATATTCACGGTATGGATGGGATGGGGAATATTTCTCACCATTTACCCGCAGCTAAACACGATTTTGAGAGTGCAGTTTACTCGGATGATTTAATTATTGATAAGCTGAATAATTATCCTGAAGAAATTACCATCCTCGCAGTTGCACCTTTAACTAATTTAGCGGCTGCGGAAAGTAAAAGTCCAGGTATTTTAAGAAAAGCTAAGGAAATTGTCATCATGGGAGGTGCTTTCAAAGTTCCGGGAAACGTTACTCCTCATGCTGAGTTTAATATTATATATAATTCCCAAGCAGCAGAAAAAGTATTTGCTAGCCGTGATGATATTGTAGTTTTACCTTTGGATATTACTCAAGAATTAATTTTTACTCCAGAAATGGCTGATGATATTATTAGTAATTCTGACAGTGATTTAACTAAATTTATCTCTGAATTATGCAACTTTATGACAGCAGCATCTTTAAGATATCGTCAAACTAAAGGAATCAAAGGTTTTTTGGTTCATGATGGTGCTGCTGTAGCTTATTTATTTTATCCCGAAACTTTACTATTTCGTCGCGCTCGTGTAGATATTGAAACTCAAGGTCATCATACTTTGGGAAAAACTCTTTTTGATGAAAGATTTCAAGCCAAAACTGATGCTAATGCTTGGGTTGCTTTACAAGTTGATCGAGTTGGTTTACTAGCAAGTTTAGTTGAGGATTTGATTTTTTTAGGGAATGGGGAATAGGTAATCGCTATCATCCTCGAATACTATGGGTATCGAGCCGAGATGTGTGTAACTTCCGGCAAGATGGGCTGAAAACCCTCGCCCTATCTGGGTTTGATAAATTGCTACACTCTTATCAAAAAAGCGGTGTTTGGTAACGAGAAATCAAGCCTTTTAGGGGCATCTTGCAGGTTTTTACATGAATCTCGGTGCGATTCCCTCTTAGCGCAGAGAAAAGAGGGAAAGAGAGATCGGTAATCTTAGAGCGGGATAGGAGTAGTTATTATAACTTAGAATTGATTGGTACCAAGTTAGGATTAATCTTCAGAGCTTGGTTGTAATCCTCAGTTGCTCCTTTAATGTCTCCCGATGAAGCACGCAAAACACCTCGGATGTAGTAGGCTTCAGCAAAGTTAGGATTAATCTTCAGAG
>NZ_JAYGHM010000016.1:79245-117831 GCF_034931125.1 Rivularia sp. UHCC 0363
TGAAGCACGGAATAAACCTCGGTTGTAGTAAAACTCAGCATTCTCTTTAGCCTGTGCTAAAACGCTTGAACCCAAAGCATTAGCTGGTTTTGCTGATAGGAAGATCGCGTTGCTCCCAATTATAGATAAAGCAGAAATTGTCGCGAGAGCTTTAAATAATTTCTTCATGATATTCTCCGTATAAATCCTGAGTTCTAAGTTATCTATTTGCTTATCAACTAAGTAAATAAGTTTTACGAGAAACTCCACCTACGAAACGACCTAATGCTACAATTCTGCTACCTAACCAGAGTCACGCTCATTACACCCTTAAGCCATCTTTCCCTCTGTACAGTTACCATAATACTTTTCCATACTGAAGACACAAGTATCTATAATTACCTGTAGATAAAGGATCTGTTGAGAGGTCTTTCCATTGCCTTGTTCTAGGCAGGACTGTACCGAAACAGATAAAATGTATGCTAAGAAAACTTAAGAAACTGAAAACCTTACCTATCAATAGTTTCAGTAAGTGTCACAGAATAAAAACTTTTTGAATTCAGCACAAAGAGTAGTTGAAAAAATCTAAGGATACGTTCGGCTGAAAGCTTTAGAAGGTAAGCCTCTTGGCGATTAGTCTAATTGCTTAACTTAAGGTACATTTTACCCGCTTCGGCACAGTCACCCCTAAAGCTCCGCTTATCGCATCGACAAGTCGAGCTAAATAAAAGACCCAACAAAGAAAGCGAGTCAATGACTGTAACTCGCTTTCTTGCTGGCTTTTTATTTTTATCTATTTTTTGGATTCGGCAGTCGTTTGGGGAACACTCTCAGACTCGGTTTTCCCAAACGACTGCTTGTGCATCCGCTGTCACGCGCTCCCGTTGCTCCCATTCCCGTCTCTGTATAAAAATACCAAGTTATTTAACTTAAAATCATTGAATTAGAGCGTACAATAAATTCCGATTGCTGCAATGGTTATTAATAGAAAAGTCAAAAATGCGCCTGCAAAATTTTTTGTACCCAATAATTGGTCATTTCTACCTCCTGTCAGAAATAAAGACCAGGCTTGATTTTGATTGATTTTCTGGAAGTTGTTAAAACTAGCTCGAAAAACAACTGGTTCAAGCAATTCTTTGTTGTCCATGTTACCCCTTTAAAGTTTACTCAGATTCAAGAACTGATTAAGACTACATATCAATCAAAGGCATATTTTTTCATCTACTAAGTAAAGAAATTAGCAGAATTTAATAAAATAATATGCAAACTTTAAGTATTCGTTATAGATGTTGCATCATTTATTTTGGCACGACGCAAATCTGCTTCGTTCAAACTTGTCTTAACTTAAATCGGTTGAAGTTTTTTACGGGCTGCATATTTGCTTAAAACTTAGTTAGCACCCATATTAGCGACTTAGTATAGTGTAGTATTGCCCCTGCTAATACACTATTATTATAACTTAGTTTTTCTATCTTTTACAATTGAACAAATGTTAGATAGTTATTCTTTTCTCAAATAATTCCTCACTACTAATTCTGAATACATTCAATCAAAATATATTATTTTCCATAGTAACTTTCGTTTTTTAAAATAATAATAAATAATGAATATATTCAGCCGACGATATATGATTATGTGGTCTATATATTGCTAAAAAAGTCGCACCCACATTCAAAATTACCCCCGTGCTTATTAACTATTATTTGATAGCTAATTGACAACCCCAATCCCGTACTGTAATTTGTATCGCGGGTGAAAACGTGTTTAATTAGATACTGGCTATACCTACGCCATTTACTGAAAACTGTAATTTAAATGTAATAAAAATACTTGTAAGTTTCGACTCACAATTTAATAATGGTTCAGAATAGCTGATGCTTAGAGAAGATTTAGAATCTATTCTAAATAATCAATAATCCTTTATTAGATATCTCTGAGGACTAAGCTTTATTAATGGATTTACAAGGGTTTGAAATTAATTTTCGCAGAGGTATATTAGATATTAGTCTCCGGAACTTTGTATCTCTCATATTTCAAGTTTTCATAAAGATTTTGGAGAAAAAAGCATCGTGAAATTACTTTCTAGTCATGTCTTTAGGTTATTAGGTTTTAGCGCCTTAACTTTATTTATTACAAATGGTTGCAGTACTACCGTATCTGACAAAGCTTATGATGATGCCTTGGATCGGAACCGCGATCAGACAGGAATCGAGTTTAGTAACTATAATCGCCGCCAAGAATTAGTTAATGACCCTAACACCATCTTGTGGTGTACGTTTTCTCTGGAAAACCCAAGTTCTCCCTTGGTGACAATTCCTGTGCAAGGTAAACTCACAAGTAGCGGCAAACGTCCTTTCTATCAAGATGAAGCATCTACAACTCCTGGAAGCGATGGCATGTTCGGGTCATCCGGTGAATATCGTTATGGTTTTGGTCCTGGTGGTATAGCAGAATACTATGAACTCGACGGACTTGCCAGTTTCTGTACGACACAACCTACTGTTTGGCATCGCCAAGAGACCAAGATTATACTTGAAGTCGATCAAGTTTTAAACAAAGCTACAGTAGCAGCTGAGAAAGCGCTACGAGAGGGTAATGGAGCAGCTGCTCGTACTCTCCTAGAGAAGGCAATCAAGTCCCAGGAACAACAGTAGTCAGCAAAGTATTACAGCTTGTAGGTTGGGTTAGACACATTTGCAAATTTCGTTTGTAACGCGAATTGATATGGTGTCGTAACCCAACATCCACGTTTCTGAACAATTGAGATATTTAAGAATACCCCCAATTTAATCATTTTACTAAGTCCTGTTAATCTTGGGTTACAGCGCTTTGATTAATTTCTTGTTGAGCATTATTATCCTTCGTGCGCCGCGAAGCCAACCTACGAACTACGAACTTACCTTTGCGTTTCTCTGCGTTAAAAAAATAGATTACTGCAACGACAAAGGGTTTGGTATAATTTAGCGCTAAAGTGCAACTACAAACCCATGAATAAAATAATTCTAGATACAGACCCCGGTGGTGATGATATATTCGCTTTATTATGGCTGCAAAGTTTAGTCAAACAAGGGTTAGCAGAATTAATCGCTGTTACTACTGCTGAAGGTAATATCAGTTCTAAATTAACCTTTATTAATGCTAGTAAAGTTTTGAGTTTAGGAGGCTTTGAACAAGTCGAATTAGGTCGAGGAGTAACGGTTAAAAATTCTCACGTTGCCGATGCTGCTCATATTCACGGTATGGATGGGATGGGTAATATTTCTCATAATTTACCTCCAGTGAAACATGATTTTGACAGTGCAGCTTATTCGGATGATTTAATTATAGATAAACTTAATGCTCATCCTGGAGAAATCACTATCCTTGCAGTTGCACCTTTAACTAATTTAGCGGCTGCGGAAAGTAAAAGTCCCGGTATTTTAAAAAAAGCGAAAGAAGTTGTCATCATGGGAGGTGCTTTTAAAGTTCCGGGAAACGTTACTCCTCATGCTGAGTTTAATATTATATATAATTCTGAAGCCGCAGAAAAAGTATTTGCTAGTCGCAATGATATTGTCGTTTTACCTTTAGATATTACTCAAGAATTAATTTTTACTCCAGAAATGGCTGAGGATATTACCCGTAATTATCAGAGTCATTTAACTAAGTTTATATCTGACTTGTGCAAATTCATGACAACAGCGAACTTACGTTATCGTCAAACTAAAGGAATCAAAGGTTTTCTGGTTCATGATGGTGCTGCTGTCGCTTATTTATTTTATCCCGAAACTTTATTCTTTCGTCGCGCTCAAGTAGAGATTGAAACTCAAGGTCATCATACTTTGGGAAAAACTCTTTTTGATGATAGATTTAATCCTAAAACTGATGCTAATGCTTGGGTTGCTTTACAGGTTGATCGAGTTAGCTTGTTAGCGAGTTTAGTTGAAGATTTGAATTTTTTGTGTATGGAAATTTAGATAAACAGTTGTCATT
Organism: Rivularia sp. UHCC 0363; assembly: GCF_034931125.1. Classification (NCBI taxonomy): domain Bacteria; kingdom Bacillati; phylum Cyanobacteriota; class Cyanophyceae; order Nostocales; family Rivulariaceae; genus Rivularia; species Rivularia sp. UHCC 0363. The sequence goes on from NZ_JAYGHM010000016.1 coordinate 83,197, forward strand.
GCGAAAATTTCACCTTCAAGGAAAATACTAAGTACTCGTGCAAAATAAATTAAGCATTTTGTCTGGGGAGGGAATAGGGAATAGGGAATAGGGAATAGGGAATAGGGAAGGTTTATATAACTCACGAGTAATTATATAAATAATTTTGCGTTAGTACTTAAAGGTCAAAGGTTAAAGGCAATAATCATCAATTAGTTATCATTTACTCACTCGTGACGAATTCAAATAATTGGAGATTGTGATATCAGCGTCATTTAAGACTGTAATTATATTGCCCGTAAGTAAGTGCTATGAAAAACTTAAAATTTGATAATTTACCTTTAACCTTTAACCTTTAACCTTTGACCTTCAACCTTCTAACTACCTTTAACCTTTAACCTTGTATTTATCTTCCCAACATACCTTTAATTTGATCGAGAATACTAGTACCACCCCAAATTAACGCTGCGAAAATAGAAGTTACTAAAATTGTAGCTATCAAACAAATAGTTAAACCTCCCAAACTAATTGCACCGTCATCTTCTAATAAACCAAATCCGGTGACAAAAATACCGATCGCAGGTAACGTATTTGTTCCAGGGACGGGAATCATCATAAAAATCGACATTAAAGCGATCGCAAGTCCTATAATTACTTTTCCGGGTACAGTAGTACAAACAAACGGCAAACGGGGACGACTTACCGCTTCAATCCTCCGTAACCAAGGAATCCCGGCTTTGATAAATTTGCGTGCGGTTTCAATTTTAATCGGACGCTTGGCAAATTTTGCGGGCAACCAGGGTTCTTTACGACCTATAATTAACTGCACTGCCAACACTACCATGAGAATCCCGAAAGGAATTGATATAACTGGTGCGGGAAGCGGTAAAGCTGAAGGTAAAGACAGGATAACGAACAGAAAACCGAAAATTCTTTCCCCTGCTAATTCCAGAACATCTTCCAAAGTTATCGTAGTATTAGTACGTTCTTCAAAGAAAAAGCGGTTCAATTCGTTGGAAAGTTTAGCCATAAGATTATTAACAGCATTTAGATCGGTACAATATACAGTCTGAAAATAAACTATACCGGAAGCACTACCTGTTTTCACCATGCAAAGATACTTAAAAGTGATTAAATTATTTTGGAGTGCTGCGATCGCGGCTGAGATGGAGTACCGTGTCAACTTTGTTATTGCGACTCTCAGCAGCGTAGGAAACCTTGCAGGTAGCTTGTTTAGCTTGTTTTTGTTTTATCGTACCGGCTATACTTTCTCTGGTTGGCAATGGGAAGCGGCTTTGATAGTCGTGGGGATTTACACTTTATTACAGGGCTTTTCAGAAACCTTTCTGGCTCCCAATTTAAACCGCATCGTGCGTCACGTACAGGAAGGAACCCTCGATTTTGTGTTACTAAAACCCATTCACAGCCAATTTTGGCTTTCTTCCCACACTATTTCACCTTGGGGAGTCTCGGATTTAATTTTTGGTAGCATCATTATTATTTATGCAGGTAATCGTCTCGGTTTGGGAATCACCGATTATCTTGCTAGTATTCCACCTTTATTTTTTGGTTTAATAATTCTTTATAGCCTATGGTTTATGCTGGGAGCCACAAGTATTTGGTTCGTGAAAATATACAACGTTACTGAAGTATTGCGGGGATTGATTGAAGCCGGAAGATATCCAATGGTAGCTTATCCGGCGGCTTTTAGGATATTTTTTACTTTTGTAGTTCCAGTTGCATTTTTAACTACGATACCGGCAGAAGCGATGCTTGGTAGAAGTCAAATTGTTTGGGTAATAGGAGCGGGGATTTTAGCTTTAGTGTTGTTTTTTGTTTCTTCGAGATTTTGGCGGTTTGCGTTGAGATTTTATACTAGTGCTTCGAGTTAGAATAATCAACAGCTTTACCTCGTAAAGTTCAATTTTCAAACGTCTGTCCGTAATTCATCTAAAGCCATGTTGGTAATTCCTTAAGCTTACCGTCGCGATGATTTCGGATTACCGCATCTTTCAATTGTCTTTTGTAGGAACAGTTTTTATATGTTCCCGAAATTTCTTCGTGATGAGTATCGAAAGTGTAGTCTGAGCTTCCTTGTTGTTTGTCCCACCCATCTTCATGTCGTCGTCGTTCTCGCTCGTGACTACCAGCAATTCTATCTAACACCTCTAACGTTGTGCCATCGCTATAAAGTTTAATGCAATGGCTGTGACTCGAATCACTTTTAATGTAGTAAGTAGCAATTGGTTGACTATTGTGCTTATACATTCCACTAATATAATTAGAGTTATAAATGTTTAATAATTCATAATTCATACTTAGTAAAGGATATGACAGCACATAATAAATCAGATTTTGTATCAAGTGTAGATACTCACTTTCTTCTCAATAATGTTAAATCTGGTTTGGTGAAGGTTCTAGCAAAAAATAATAATTACTCAGCTATTCAAGAAGTTAATCTGCTAATTAAACAAACTATTGTTTTACCTAAAGGATAAACAATAAAATATCTTTTGAAAGCACTAATTAAAAATCAGATTAAATCCATCTAAGCGATTTCCTAAATAACCGAAAATATTTATTCGAGAGGGTATTTATCAAATGAACGTTGAGATATAATAAACCCGGTTTATGCAACAGCGATTAAATATAATAAAAAGGATTAAAATGGATATAAATCTTTTGAACGATCTCTCTCAATCTCTTTCCTTTGCTTTCTCTGCGTCTAGTAAGGTTTTTTTATCATTTTTCCTTAATTTTCATATCAAAATAATTAAACAAAGGCAAAAAATACAGATAAAATGCAAAGGGAATGAATCCATAATCTGTCATCAAAATAGTTGCCGGAACCAGCCCAGCAATATTCCAAGGAATCAAGGGAGAAAGTACAACTACAGAATTTTCTAAATCCACTGCAAGCTGATAATTATCTAACCCATTTTTTTGATAATTATCTTTCACTAACTCTTCAGTTAAAAGAATTGCAATTGTTTGAGTGCAACCAAATGCTGCGGAAGCTATTCCTATAATATTCGTTCCTAAAAACAAATTAGACCTAGATTTAGCTTTTTTGAGATATACTTCTACAGATTCTAAAATTTGAGTCCCTGCGAACAGTCCAGCAAATGCTGTAGAGATAACAACGACCAAAGACACTTTAGCCATAGAAACTATACCACCTCCAAGGATGATATTTTTCAAGCTACTATCCTCTGATAATTCAAACCCTAGAAACATATATCTAACAATATCGAAGAAAGAATAACCTTGAATAAAAATACTAATAAATAAACCAATTAATATACTTACCAGCATCGATATTTTTATTTCCACTCGCAATAAAGCAAGTAAGAGAATAGCAAAAGCTGGCAAAAGTACAATTGGATTGACGTTAAATAATCTAATAATCTCAGAAGTAATATTTTGCTGTTCAAATTCTACAGGGTTAGCAACAGAGATAAGTAAATAAACTATAGTAGAAGCAATTAAAGGTAAAAAAGTTGTTGTTAACATCCTTCTGATATTAATGTGGATTTTCGTTCCGGTAATTATCGCAATTAGATTTGCACTAGAGGACATAGGGGAAGTGCGATCGCCAAAATAAGCTCCAGAAATAATAGCACCAGCAGTAAGATGAGGATTTACGCTACTACCGCTTGCCATAATCATTAAAGCAATCCCAATTGTACTTACAGTTCCGAAAGAAGTTCCAATTAATAAAGAAACAAGAATAGTCAATAGAAAGGCTGAAACGATAAAGTAGGAAGGGTTAATTATTTGAATACCATAATAAACAATAGCCGGTACCGTTCCTGCTGTCATCCAGATTGCTATGACTGCTCCAATTAATAGCAGAATGTATATAACTGAAAAAGATTTCTTACTACCAGCCCAAGCTAGAGCAAATAGTTTATTTACCTTAAAGCCTCTTTTAAGAAGTAAGAAAAATAAAGCAGTCATAGAAACTAGCAAAGGATAAACAATAAAATATCCCTTGAAAGCACTAGTTAAAAGTAAGACAAACGAAAAAACCAAAAACAATATTAAATCCATTATCTAATCGGTAATTTATTAAAATATTAGGCAATAATCAAAAACTGTTTATACTTATATCTTCCAGCGTTCTTAATAACCGCCTTGGAATAAATTCCCAGGCTCAAAGTCAAAGTCTGATAAATCAGACTGGGTAAGCCTGAGTTAATTCGCCACCATATAGGTGAATCCTAACTAAATTTCTCTCCCCCTTCTCATAACGCTCTAACAATTTCTCAACACTTATCATCATCTGTATAACTCCAAAACAAGCTATTTATCTCTACCTCTTTCCTCTGGGCCCTCCGCGTCTCTGCGGTTTTTTCTTCATATTTCTTCCTATTCCCTACTTCTTAAAAAACTGCCAAAATCAAGATTTAGATATTCCAACACATCTTCAACTTTATCTACAACAATATGCGCTACTCCGAAAAAAGGAGTAATTTCTGGATTGCTAGGAAGATAATTTAATAATCTATCCCCAAAATTATCGCAAAAAGATTCCTCATCAAACCTGTATTTTTCAGATTTATATTTAGGTGGAATGCTAGCAAGCACAAATGCATAAACTTTAGAATTACTTACATCGGTTAACAAAGAATCCCAATCTGGTCTTTCATCTGCAAAAAATAAATCATAGGGATTAAAACCAAAAGCATATTCCGTTATATCAGGAAGTGAAACTTGTCCAAACCGCAACGGATTCAATTCAATAGGAAAAAGATTGCTGTTACTAAGTCTAAACTCAAAATGAAACGGAAAGCGACGCATCCCTAGCTTATTTCCAATATGCTCCAATACCTGGATCGTCGGCTCTATTGTTTCAGCTACCACTTTTTTAGATGTGTAATATACCGTATCGCTAACATCCAAACTAGATGCAAAAGGATGTTGATAAATGCCAGTTATTACCGTTTTTCCGTTAGCATTCCAAAAACCATCGCAAGCAAATTCATCACCATCGACGAATTCTTCCACAAGGAAAGAAGAATCATTTAACATCGCGGGATTCATATGTTCTTTAGCTATATCAATATCTTTAATAACTGAATCAACCGCTTTTTCCCACTGTTGTTGTCCGTGTACAGTGCGAATACCTATAGAAGCAGTTCCTAAACTAGGTTTTAATACAACCGTTTCAACTTCTTCAGGTAATCGAAAATCTAGCAGATTATCCCTTGTAAGCTCTACATAAAATAAGTTTGGATATAGCTCTTTTACTAATTTACGGAAAGTAGCCTTATTTTTAAAAGCATTAACTTGATTTAAACGTTGCTGTGGAAGATTTTCCAGAATAAAAGAAAGACTTGCTTCCCAGTTCATAATTGCGATCGCGTTTTCATTTTGAATCAAAGACACTGCTTCTGCATCTTGAAGGATATTAATTGTTTCTGGTAGAGCAGATGTTGGTGGCTGTACATATACGGGAATATCACAAGTTTGGATTGCACGTAGTAAGGTCGGAGAAATCACAGGACCGGAAATAAAGCAATAGTTTGAGCCTGCTGGTTTGATGTTTTGATTCATTAGTGTTTCTCTTAATACCTGCTACGAAAATATGTAAACTTGTTATATCGCATGGAATTACATTTAAATTACCTTAAATTTTTACCTAGTAGTTAAAATAATCTGGTTAAGAACAGGACTTACGCAAAGCAAAATTGTCATTGCGACCGAAACGGAGTGTAGGGAAGCAATCCCAGAGTTTTGCGGGATTACGTCGCTGTCGCTCGTAATGACGTAATTACGTTATTTTTGCGTAAGTCCTAAAGAATAACAAAGGTTCTTTAATTTATAAATGTTAAATGACTGCACCTGATGAGTTAATTAAAATTCTTGACCGTATCCTTGATGGTAGTCGCGATGAAAGCGATATTGCTTTACTGCGACAATCTCTTGAAACTGATGCTCAAAATCAAGTACAGTTAGCGAAAAACATAGTTAATGCAAATGAAATCAACGGACTTTATATTGGCGATCGCACTTATCATGCTGCGGACGCTGAAACCATTAAAGCTGTTATTTTAGAAGCATTACCAGAGATAATTAAAAGAATTGGTGCAGAAAAATCTCTTCAAATTACATCTGAAAATATGGATTTTTGCTTTAATTGATGCTCAACTGGCAGCAAAAGCGTGTAAGGTGTCTAATTAAGCAGGCGAAGAGTTGTTACATTGACAAATGAAAGTCCGTAAAATTATTAAACTGATAGAAGAAGATGGTTGGTATCTTACGAGAACTAAAGGAAGTCATCGTCAATACAAGCACGCTATAAAATCAGGTTTGGTCACAGTTCCAGGAAAACTATGAAAACTATCCGATGATTTGGCACTAAGTACATTAAATAGCATTTTGAAACAAGCTCAATTAAAAACAGATACAAAAAGCGAAGAAGCTGAAGAAACAAAAGAAGAGGAAGAAAACTAATGCGTTATGCAATTGTAATTGAGAAAGCAGCTAATAATTATTCAGCTTATGTTCCAGATTTACCTGGATGTGTAGCAACTGGTGCAACTATTCAAGAAGTTAATCAGCAAATTAAAGAAGTTATTGCTTTTCATTTAGAAAGCTTACGAGAAGAAGATTTATCTATTCCCGAACCGACTACTTTATGTGAATATGTAGAAGCTTCGTAATCTGTTTTTTCAAAACGGGATGCTTATAATACTACAAATAGCCAATTAATAGATTATATGGACAATTTAATAGCACGCATATAAACAATAAAGGCAACTGATACCCAATCTTGATTAAAAGCCCTCTTATAATCCAGCCCACACAGGTAGGCTTAGTTTTTGTAGCCCAAGGCTTCTAGACTTTAAGTAAAGATTAATTACAACCCTTCAACTCTCTACTCCCTATATTTACTTATCCAACCGCAACAAAGTATCAACCAATTTACCAGAACTTACAACATAAGTACCATTAATTTCATTATCAGAAATATCCACACCACCTCTAGTAAAACAAAGCATCGCAGTTACCCATGTCGCACCTTTTAACCGCTTGACTTGTTTTGCTTGTCCTTTAACTTTATGAATCAAATCACCTTCTTTAAAATCATAGATATTTTTACCGTAACGTCTTCTTAAACTTCCGTTTTCAGATATTTTCGTTCCACCATGAGATTTCACATCAACAACATACCAATTACCTTTGGGAGAATGTAACACTACATCTGCATCTCCCCATTTTTGAATTTTCAAATTATATTCAATTTGCCATCTTTTACCTTCTAAAATTTTTAATAAATCCGCTACTTTAGTTTCAGCTTCAGCACCACGTTGAGCATCACCCGCTCGTTTTTGAAAATGTTTTCCGCTATGATATAAGTAATATGAGCCACTTATACCTGCTAATAACAGTAAAATTCCGGGTGAAGAGGTAGCGAAAATACTGAATAACCATATCGTAACTATTAAAACACCCGCAGCCAGAAAATAACGCATCATTGCCGATCGCTGTCGTTTTCTAGCTAGTGTACGGATATATTCCCCCGGTTGCTTAGTTTTTAATGACAATTTTTTAGTTTATTTAAATATAATTGAAAGTAACTATTGATAACTAATAATTTCACAGCATATTTTATTGCCAAATTTTCTGCATATTAAGCACAAACCCAGATAAAACATCTTCTCCATAAAGGTTAGGAGGCAATTTTAAAACTTCAACTTGTCCCGGACGATAAATTTCTACTTCTTGTTTTTTCCTATTTATCAACCAACCCAAACGACACCCATTTTCAACATATTCCCGCATCTTATCTTGAAGTTTTTTCAAGTTGTCGAAGGGTGACATGATTTCAATTACAAAGTCAGGATAAAGAGGAATGAATTTTTCTTTTTGTTCTGGATTTAAACCATCCCAACGAGACTTTTGCACCCAAGAAACATCTGGCGATCGCTCTGCACCTGATGGTAATGTAAATCCAGTTGATGAATCAAAAACCTCACCTAGTTGATTTTCTTCGTTCCAAAACCATATTTGACTATTGATATTAGAATTACTTCTGCCCGTTTCTCCTCCGGTTGGTGGCATTAGAATTAATTCCCCTTGAGCGTTACGTTCTAGTTTTAGTTCCGGGTTACTTTCACAAAGTTGATAAAACTGTTCTGGAGTCAGTTTGATGATCGGATTTAAATTTAAAGTAAGTGAAGTCATAGGATTTTAGATTTTAGATTTTAGATTTTAGATTAATTCGTCATAGTAGTTATTCCCAATTACCAATTACCAATTACCAATTCCCGTTCCTAAGAACTAGCATAATCTAAAACTCTCTCCCAACCCCAACGCCAAGCAGTTTCTATCAACATTTCTTTACCGTTAAGAAAAACGATATATTCTTTTCCTTGCTCATAAACAATATCGGCTACCAGTTGATTCCTTTTGTCATATCCCCATTTGTTTGCAGCACCTTCCCACCACTTTTGCCCTTGAGATTTTAAAATAGGTTGATTAAGATATTCGTCTTGCCATTGCCTTGGTTTCCATTTTTCATTCAAGGCTGTAACTAAAATCATACTGGGGCGAATTTCATGATGCTGTTCGTGCAACCATAATATATAGCTAATTGCTGCTCTTAAAGCATCTTCGAGTCCATCAAAACATCCTTCTAGCGCATCCCTTACATCAGCACGCGAGAAATTTACACCAGCAGTAACTAAAGCTTTTTCGTAGCGTTTAAATACTTCGTACTCTATCGAATCTTTATCGTATAACCACACATTCAATTATCCTCGGAAAAATAACGAAATAACAGAAATAACATCAATTTATTTAATAGAAATATATTCTTTTTAACTTTTCATCTACGAATTGCTATAAGAATATTTTGCCGCCATACCGCTAGAAAAACAGTTCAATTGTGCTAATTCTTATTGAATTATTTCAAGCCATACGTATAATAGTACGTATTGATATATTGTGACTAATTTTTTTTACTATTGAATTGAGCATTTTTCCTCATGTGCGTGCCTTATGGGTATAAAGAGCTATGAATAATATTTACTCAGATGAATTGATTACAGCCACCGAGCTTAATCGTCAACCCGGACGTGTTTTGGATAAAGCATTAGAAAATCCAGTCACCATTACTCGCAATGACCAGTCTTTTGCTTTACTGCGGCGTGAAGATGTAGCCTTATTTGTGAAAGCTGCCCAACGTAGTAAAGAAATTGTAGAACTTTTAAATACTGCTTTCCGTTTATTACTAAAGCAAAAAATTGGAAGCGAGCATCCTTATGGTTGGTTGAGAGTATTTGAATCAGATGAATTGAATGAGTTTATTGATGAGCTAATATCAACATATCGTGTAGTTGATTTATCCGAAAAAGCTTGGGATGAGCTAGATGCAATTATTTATGAATGGCATGAGAGCGCTTTGGCAATATCTAATCCCGAGTTAGAAGCAGCTTTTAATCAGAATCACGAAGTTGAGGAAATAGTTTTGTCCAAACCTCAGAATGAAAATGCTGCTTGAGCGGTTTATATGTCAGAAAATACTCCAGAAGAAACTACAGAAAATATTGAACCACCAGAAGTAAAGCTAACGGTTCCTGAATTGTCTGAGACATCTGAAATATCCGAATGCGAGATTTGGTTAGTGGTAGCCAAAAATCGTCGTGTCAATCGAGATTGGGAAGCATTAATGCAGCGACACCCTGAAAATTCTAGCCGTTGTTATCATAATTTATGTACGGCAGCTACAACAAGACAACCAGGACGTATTTTTCCATTAAAAGGTAAGAAATATAAAGGGGTATGGGAATATGAGGTTAGTAAAGGTGACAGAGTATTTTACGTTCCCGATGACAAACAACTAAAAGTTGTTGTTTTTTATGCTGGAAAACATATTCAACCCGCACCAACACCTTAAATTACTTCAACATTTCCCTTGAAACCCCAATTTCGGGTAAAATCAACTTCTAGATCATCTGCGAAGGGGAGAAAACAAGGGTGCTGACACTCGGTGTAAATATTGACCATATCGCCACAATTCGACAAGCGCGGCGCACGGTGGAACCCGACCCAGTAGCGGCTGCGGTGCTGGCTGAGTTGGGCGGTGCTGATGGAATTACCGTACATTTACGTGAAGACAGAAGACATATTCAAGACAGAGATGTGCGGATTTTGCGAGAAACTGTAAGGACTCATCTCAATTTAGAAATGGCGGCTACCGATGAAATGTTGGCGATCGCACTCGATATTAAACCCGATTATGTAACTCTAGTACCAGAAAAGCGGGAAGAAGTCACTACGGAAGGCGGTCTAGATATTGTCGGTCAAATGGATAAAATCGCCAATATAGTAGATAAACTACAAAGTGTGGGTATTCCCGTAAGTTTGTTTATTGATGCTGATAAATCACAAATTGAAGCATCTGTCAAGGTTACGGCTAAATTTATCGAACTGCACACGGGAAGATATGTAGAAGCGAAAGACGAAGCCAGTCGGCGTAAAGAATTGGATTTATTAGCATCAGGTACTCAGCAAGCGAGGATGGCTGGATTGCGGGTAAATGCCGGACACGGACTGACTTACACCAACGTTTACCCCGTGGCTTGCATTGAAGGCATGGAAGAACTTAATATCGGTCATACTATCGTCAGCCGAGCCGCATTGGTCGGTATGGAAAGAGCGGTACGAGAAATGAAGCAAATTATGCATGGGAAACAGTGAACAGTGAACGGTGAACAGTTAAAAGTACAAAAATCTTGATAATTGATAATTGTTAATTGTTAATTGATATCAGAGGGGTTGAAACTGCGGAATTCGGTCAAGTAATTGATATATAACCCGGATATTTGTGACATGAGCGCAACACAATCTCAAGATTTACCCCTATGGGTACAAGAAAGAGAAAAGGTAATTGCAAATAGCATCGATAATGAATGGCGTGGTGGAAATCCTCCAGATTATTCTGAGTCGGATCGTGGTTTGGCTACTGAGAGTCAAGCTAATCATCCGCAGGGTTCCCTGGCTGCTCTTGTGGAAAACTTAGTGCGAAATTTTGAGTTAGAAGCTTCTTTTAAAACCGATACTAAACAGTGGTTATCGGTTGTTAACGATAAGTTTCGCATGAGTAGTAATGGTGGGGAGCAATTCACTGCTGAAGATGTTTCAGAAAATGGAACTTACAACTTATTTATCGGTGAAGCTGAAGAATACAAAGCAAGTGAGGAAAATTTCCTATCATCGGGAAGACTATTTCGCAGCGCATTTCCGAAAGGATTTTTATGGGAAGTTTTAGAAGTTTACAGTTCTCCACCAAACGTTACATTCAAATGGCGACATTGGGGAACTTTTAACGGTCCATACAAAGACTATGCTCCTACAGGGGAAGTTGTGGAGATAATCGGAATGAGTATTGCCAGCGTGACTGATGACTTGAAAATTGATTCTGTGGAACACTACTTTGACAATAGTCAGTTTTTCGCAAAGCTGACGAGTAATGGAAAGCATCGAAGCGATCGGTCAATTTGGTCTGCAATTAAAAGACTTTTTGGAAGAGAAAAGCAAACCACACCAAAACTAGCAAGTAGCTGTCCATTTAAAAAATTAGCTAGTTCAACCAATTTTTCTAATTAAGTTACCTTCGGACGCAGTACTATAAGCTGTGTCCCAATCAACTATTAAATCTACAAAGAGTGACAATGCAAACATACTATTACGCAATAGCTTCTCAGCGTTTTTTATTGGAGGAAGAACCTTTAGAGGAGGTTTTAAAGGAACGTACTCGCTATTATCACGAACAAGAAAAAGAAATTGATTTTTGGTTAGTTAAACAACCAGCTTTTCTGGAAACCTTTTCAATGTCATCGGTAAAAGCGAAATGTCCTCAACCCGCAGCAGCAGTTGTTTCTACCAATCCTCAATTTATCACCTGGTTGAAATTACGTCTGGAATATGTAGCGACTGGTGAATTCCAAGCCCCTTCATCGGAAATTCCCGATGCTTTAGCAAGTCTTGCTGCGGTTTCTTAATTGCACCGAGAAAGTCAAGCTAAATAGGAGGTTTCGCTGCGAGAAGAAATTTTGATAAAGTCTTTTAACTGTGGTGTGTGTTTTAGGAGAATACAATCGATGAATTCAGCTATTTTGGGTAAATTTAAAATACCAACCGCTTTTATATTATCAACAGTTGGTTTACTTAGCGGTATAAATTCTGTGGCTGCTCAACAAAACCCTCCCACTTGTCAAGCTCCCAGAGGTGGTGAATATCTTTTATTGGTAGTCAGTCCCACGACAGATAATCAAACTCAATTAAAGCGCGTTTTACCGGCACAAATTAGTACAAGCACTTGTAAATACCTTAGCGATACAGTCACTCGTATCGGTGGATTTAAAAATATTGATGATGCCAATCGCTGGGCAAGATATATCAAAGATTCTGCTGGGTTGTCTGCAATAATTACTACTAGACCTACTGAGACACCAACGCCCACTCAAGCAAGTACGGTCAGTTATAAACCCCGACGTTTGGGAACTGGTTACGCCGTATTAGTAGATTACTACAATCGCCCTCAATTAGTAACCGACGTTCGCAAAGTAGTCAATGCGGATGTAGGTTTTGTTGCCTATGGAAAGCGACCTTACTTGTTAGCAAATTATACCAGCAACCAAAAAGAGGCTTATCAAACCTTAGACGAACTTTCAAAACGCGGTTTCTTCGCCATCATTGTTGATAGCCAAAAAGTAATGTTACTGCGATCCGCCGTACAATTACCTAATTAGCAACTGCGTGTGCGTAAGCGCAGATTCGCGTAGCGTCTCCAAAAGAGAAGGAGAAATTGCGAACTGCGAATTGCGAATTGCGAATTGCGAATTGATTAATAAGCTGCTTGTGCTAACCAGGAAATAGTCACACCTAAAGCCGAACCGGCTATAACTTGAAAGGGTGTATGTCCGAGTAATTCTTTTAATCGCTCGGCGGCTATTTCTGGGTGGTCGTGAAACATTTCATCGATCACCTGGTTGAGGATGCGTGCTTGTTTTCCGGCAGCTTGACGGACTCCAGCAGCATCGTACATGACGATGATGGCGAAAATTGCAGCTAAAGCGAATTCGGGAGAAGCCCAGCCGATAGATTGTCCGACACCAGCCGCTAATGCGGTGACTAGGGCTGAATGAGCGCTGGGCATTCCTCCAGTTGTTACTAAAACACTTACACTCACTTTACCATTCTTGATTAACTCGATTAGCAGCTTTAAAGCCTGAGCGACGAAACAAGCTATTAAGGCAACCAGTAGTACGTGATTGTCAAAGATATTGCCTATGTCTTGCATGGTATTACGGTTGAATTAGGGTAATATTAGCAGCGGTTGTGTACGTGAGTAAGTGCGGGATACTACTTAATATCCTCCCAATTGGAATTGAATTAGTGACTGCGACTGGTGATGAAGTAAGCAAGGGCAATTAAAGGTTTAGCTTGTCTAAAAGTTTCTAATTGAGCGCAAGCGGCTTCAACAAGCAACTGTGCTTGTTTTTTCGATTCTTCCAGACCCCAAAGACTAGGATAGGTAACTTTTTGTGCTTTTTGGTCTTTGCCCGCAGTTTTACCTAACTGTTCTTGGGTCGCGGTGATATCCAGAATATCATCAACTATCTGAAATGCAAGTCCAATATTTTGAGAATAGCGTTCGAGTCTTTGTATTTCCGAAGGAGATGCTCCCGTCAAAATAGCGCCGCAAACGACACTAGCTTCTAAAAGAGCGGCTGTCTTGTGGTTATGAATAAAATTCAAAGTTTCCAGAGGAACATCTGTCTTACCTTCCATTTCCAAATCTACGACTTGACCACCGACTAAACCAGCAGCACCTACCGCACGTCCCAAACGAGCAATTACCTGTAAAATTTGGGTTGCTGGTACGTTTTGGGTATGAGTTGCTACATACTCGAAGGCATAAGCTAACAACCCATCTCCGGCTAAAATTGCCACATCTTCGCCGTATACTTTATGGTTAGTTAATTTACCCCGACGGTAATCATCATTATCCATTGCCGGGAGGTCATCGTGAATCAAAGACATGGTGTGAATCATTTCCAAAGCGCAAGCCGTCGGCATTGCCATTTCGATAGTTCCACCAGTCATTTCACAAGTAGCTAGACATAAAATCGGACGCAACCGCTTACCTCCAGCTAAAAGAGAATAGCGCATTGCTTCATAAATTTTCTGGGGATAAACAATTTCAATCGACTTATCCAAAGCAGTTTCTACAAGCTGTTGTCGTTCCTTTAGATAAACCGATAAATCAAACTTTGATTGTTTTAATTCTGGTGAACTTTTCGATAAATTATCAGCTGCAACCATTCTAAATTTCCTTATTTTCCTGTGTTAACTCAAACTTTTAACTATTTGCTGGTAATTGGTAATTGGTAATTGGGCATTGGGCATTGGTAATTGGTAATTGGGCATTGGTAATTGGTAATTGGTAATTGGGCATTGGTAATTGGTAATTGGTAATTGGGCATTGGGCATTGGTAATTGGTAATTGGTAATTAGTTTCTCCCCATCCCCTTATCTCCCCATCTCCCCATCTCCCCATCTCCCCATCCCCTTATCTCCCCATCTCCCCATCTCCCGTTCACTGTTCACTGTTGACTGTTGACTGATAACTGTTAACTGTATTTTCTAACAACATGGCAACAGTCATGGGTCCGATACCACCGGGGACTGGGGTAAGGAAATCCGCGACGGTTGCAACTTGATCGAAGTTGACATCACCGATTAAGCGACTTTTGCCGTTTTCGGAATTTATACGGTTTATCCCCACATCTACCACAACTGCGCCTTTTTTCACCATTTCGGCAGTAATTAATTCTGGAATGCCTACCGCAGCGATGAGGATATCGGCATTTCTGGTAATATCTGGTAAATTTTGGGTACGCGAATGAGCCATAGTAACGGTAGCATTAGCTTCTAATAACATCATCGACATGGGTTTACCTACCAAAATCGAACGACCCAGAACTACCGCTTGTTTTCCTTCTAAGGGAATGGAATATTCCTGCAACAAGCGCATTACTCCCGCAGGAGTGCAGCTGCGTAAACCCGGTTCCCCCCTCATTAATCTTCCTAGATTTAGCGGATGCAGTCCATCTACATCTTTATCGGGAGCGATCAGGTGTAACAGAGCCACACTATCCAAATGAGCGGGGAGAGGTAACTGTACTAAAATCCCATCAACTCGTTCATCGGAGTTTAAACTATGAATAACTTCCTCAAGTTCGGTAAAACTAGTTTCTGCCGGAAAATGTCGGTTAA
Organism: Rivularia sp. UHCC 0363; assembly: GCF_034931125.1. Lineage (NCBI taxonomy): Bacteria > Bacillati > Cyanobacteriota > Cyanophyceae > Nostocales > Rivulariaceae > Rivularia > Rivularia sp. UHCC 0363. The sequence goes on from NZ_JAYGHM010000016.1 coordinate 98,470, forward strand.
ACGAAGCAATACCCACCGATTTACAAGCTCGTTCCTTGTTGCGGACGTAAGCAGCACTAGCGGGGTTGTCACCAACCATCAATACTGCTAAACCTGGGGGACGACCGACAATAGATTGTAGGACAGCGATCGCGATCGTCAGTTGTTCGTAAATCTTTAACGAATAAGCTTTACCGTCAAGCAGTTTTGCTGTTTTTGTTTCCATGAGCAATTTTTATCAAGTAAATACACCACGGCATCCACCATATTTATCTTCTCAGATAGTTTGCTGTACGCTGAATAGAATTTTTTCGAGAAAGAACTTAGTATTGTGCAGGAACTATATATATGAAAATTACGACGAACCAAGCACTGATGCTTAATCCGATGGTACCTACAATGCAACGAGTTAAACAGTGTTTGCCAAATTTATGGTTATTGCGGTTGGGGTTAGCTCCTTTATTAATATCGGGACTATTGGGTTGCAATAATTTAAACGAATACGGAATTAATGCCATTGGCGTAAATGTAACTTCGATTAGCGAACTCAAACCGCAAAAAAGCAATAACGATCCTGTTTACGTTCAAGGGAAGGTAGAAAGAAAAGTACCTTTGCTAGAGCAACAAATGTACCAGATAGATGACTCCACTGGCAAAGTTTGGGTATTAACTAATCAGAAAGGTTGGAAATTAGGAGATAAAGTTGTAGTCAAAGCGTTACCTCGGTACGAAAGTATCCCCATTTCTGGGACGGAGTTAGGGGAGCTTTACTTAGAAGAGAAGTAATAATTAATTAGGTAATAGGTAATGGGTAATAATCAAGATACACAGGTGCATCATGTGGCGATCGCAATTCTCTACAAAGACAACAAATTTTTAATGCAGTTACGGGATAATATTCCGACCATTATTTATCCAGGTTATTGGGCATTTTTTGGCGGACATATAGAACCGGGTGAAACTCCAGAGGTCGCGGTGAGACGAGAAGTTTTAGAAGAAATTAGCTATATCCTACCAGAAAAGATATATGAATTTGGTTGCTATAACTCGGAAACAGCAGTACGTCATGTTTTCCACGCACCCCTAGAGGTTGAATTAGATAAATTAGTTCTCGGTGAAGGTTGGGATATGGGTTTGGTAAGCCCTGAAGAAATTCGTAAGGGTAAATGTTATTCCACAGCAGCAGGTGAAGAAAGACCTTTGGGTGAAGTGCATCAGCAGATTTTGCTGGATTTTATGAAATTGCCCCATGCCTAATTCTCTTTTTCCAAAAAATAATTCACAATCCGTCCGGAATTGATCAAAGTAATGTGGAAGTAATAATCAGCTTGACGAATTATATAGCCAATTTTTATAACGAAACCGGGGAACTTCACTTATAACCCTGCTAATTATTGAAAGCTCAGTCTTTATGGCTGGGCTTTTGACATTTTTACTTGGGGATTGGGAATTCCTTCAATGAATATACGAAAAATGGGTGATTGAAATAATGGTATTGACAAATAAAAGATTATGAGTTAATCACCTTATTCCCATGCCTAAATCAAAAAGTATGCCTGTGAACTGGTCTAATAAACTAAAACCGCAATAAACTTATAAATATTGTGGAGTAGGTGCTATGGCTGAAGGTTTCAAACTGCCGAGATGGTTAAGTTTTGGGTTGGCTTTTCCGTTGTTTATTCTTAATGCTTGGGTATTGCTTGGGGTTATAAAATATCTTCAACCCTTGGTAAATATTGTAATTAGTGCTATATTACTAGCTTTTGTTTTAGAATATCCGATTGGTTTTTTCCAGCGACGAGGGGTAAACCGTAATTTCGCGACTGCGGGTGTGCTGTTATTAGCGATTGTGATCCTTGCGGGTTTGGGAATTACTGTTTTACCGTTAATTCTCGAACAGGTAAATGAATTAGTAAATATATTGCCAAGTTGGATTGATTCTGGTACCCAACAGTTACAGGCTTTTCAAAATTGGGCTGCGACTCAACAGCTACCAATTAATGCAAGTGGCTTACTTCCCGATCTTCTCGATAAGTTATCAAATCAAGTTCAAAGCTTGAGCGGTAGAATCATCGGTTTAGCATTTGGTACAATCGGCAGCGTTTTAAACATTTTGCTGACAGCAGTACTGACTTTGTACATGATTTTAAATGGCGATCGCGTTTGGGAAGGAATTCTCAAATGGTTCCCGCAACGTATTGGTAAGCTCTTAAGCGAGTCTTTAAGTGAAGACTTTCAGAATTACTTTATCGGACAAGCAACTTTAGCTACTATTCTTGCGACGGGGTTAACTTTAGCTTTTGTCGCGTTAAAAGTTCCTTTAAATTTATTATTTGCTTTAGTTATTGGCTTTTTTGCGTTATTCCCTTTCGGTACGGGTATTGGAATTACTTTGGTAAGTTTATTGGTAGGGTTGAAAAACTTTTGGTTGGGAGTCGAAGTTTTAACTGTAGCTGTGGCAATTGACCAGTTTAATTATAACTTCGTAGCACCGCGTATTTTAAGTAAATTTACTGGTTTGAATCCAGTTTGGGTAGTAATTTCTTTGTTAATCGGAGCGAAACTTTTAGGAGTATTAGGATTATTAATTGCAATTCCCTTGGCTAGCTTTATTAAAAGCGTCGCAGATGGCTGGAGAGATGGGGAATTTAATCTGGTGGATGAGAAGGAATTGTCAGAATCAGAGTTAGGAGTGAGGAGTTAGGAATTAGGAGTTATAAAGTAGATAAATAATTAACTAAACACTATGAAGTTAAATCTATAAAAAAATGCCCTACAGTGATTTCAGTCTTAGGAAAGTTAAACAAGATTTTAATCTAACTATTGTTGAGAAAAACACGTTTTTAAATAACATTCAGCCTCAACAGCCTAGTTTTTTTCTAGCTGATTTTATTAATAAATATTTACCATTAGCTTTAGCGTTAAATACCGAGAAAGCTCGCTCCGAAATGTTGATTTGCCCAATTTTACTAGAAATCAAAGAAATTTGTACATCCTCCATTAGCTTATTTTCTGGCAATGATTTTACAGTTGATGCATCGGTAGGGCTTTCTGGAGTCTGTGATTTTTTAATTAGTCTTTCTTCCGAGCAACTTTTTGTAGAAGCACCAGCAGTGGTTGTAGTAGAAGCGAAAAAAGAAGATTTGAATGGTGGTTTAGGACAATGTGTTGCCGAGATGATCGCAGCGCAAAGATTTAACGAACAAAATAATACTTCTATTCCGATTATCTATGGTACCGTTACAACTGGCGATCGCTGGAAGTTTCTGAAAATTGAAAATCAAACCGTAACTATTGGATTAATGGAATATACGCTTCCACCATTAGAACAAATTTTAGGAATTTTAACTAGTTTTATTAAATTTTAGGACTTAGAAAAGCCCCCCTTTCAAAAAGGGAGTTGGGAGATCTTAATTTCTATATACTTATTTTAAGTTAATTTTTCTATAGAATCTAAATTTCAACTTGACCATTGGGAATACTTGATTTTGAATTGCGATCGGTAAAATTCTATGTCTGTAAATCAAATCATCACCGAGCTTACATCCGAAAAAAGCGCGTTAATTCCAGTTTACAAGGAAAAATGGCGTAAAATTGCGCGTTCAACTGAAAGGATTGATCGAGAGAAAGCAGAGTCAGCGGTAAAAGCAGCTTTTAAGTTAATTGGTGAAGTTGAACCGAAAGTCTTTTTCTTTGACAGCATTTTTTCAGCCATTAACGAATATAACGATAACGATGATTTGATTTGCTTTGGTTTAAACGACAATTTATTCCAAAAGCTGAGATTCCCGTTGATTTTAGACTTTAACGAAATACCGGAATGGGAATTTTATAACTTAAATAGATTCCGGGATGCATCCACAAAAGATCCACAACATTTTTTTGAGGAAGAATTACTAGATAATCTGATTGTGGATTTAGAAGATGAAATCTACGACTCCCTGGAAGAACAATGGAATATTACTTATTTTGACTTACTCGAACAAATCGATGAAGAGAAGTTTATTCCGATGGATACTCAGCGGAAGTATATTAAATACGATTTATTAATTGCTGAATGCAGCTACTATGACTTTTGTATTTCCGTCTTAGATTATCCCCACGATGCAAACCGATGGCAGATTTTGCAAGATGTTGTGAAAAATTGTCCTTGGTTTTTCCCCTTTCAGGGTATTTGTTTTATATGCGATCGCCCAATTAAGTTATCCTTCGACGAACAAAACCACCTCCATGCAGATGGTGAAGCTGCGATCAAACACGCTGATGGTTTCAAGGTTTATGCTAATCACGGTGTTTTGTTGCCACACAAGTACGGTACAGTATCGTCATCACAATGGCGATCGCAATGGTTGTTAGAAGAAAGAAATGCCGAATTGAGAAGAGTTTTAGTACAGGGAGTTGGTTACAACCGGATTTGTGAAGAATTGGGTGCAGTTGAATTAGATTCTTGGCAAGAATATAGTTTATTCAAAATTAAGAATTATATAGAAGTAGATGAATGGGCTTCGCAAGATGCTATGGAACCCATGCATTTATTAAAAATGACTTGTCCGAGTACGGGATTTATTCATTTTTTAAGAGTACCTCCAAATATTAATTCTGCTAGAGTTGCGATCGGTTGGGTTAATTGGGGAGTCGATCCAGAAGAATTTGCCGTTCAAACTTGATTGACAAAAAATAAAATTGTAGATTGTGTTAGACGCATTTATGATTTGGGGTTAATTACCGAATGTATATAGCGTCGTAACCCAACATTTTTAGAGGAGAGAGCAACAAAATCCTTGAATTATTTGTTCGTAGTAACGCACCATCAAATTCAAATACAATCAATTTTAGGATATTTTTATTTATCCAAGATGGTGGTGTTGGGTTACGACACTATAGTTAAATTTCTTATAATAATCAAGTTTGGTTTTGGTGTCTAACCCAACCTACAAACTACAAATTTATTCAGTAACGCCTAAAATTTAAATATATAGTATCGTCAGTACTGGAGATAATTGTGGAAGACAGCAGATTCCTACAGTCGCTACAATTAGAAAACTTTCTTTCCTATGGAAGCGAGAGTGAAGAAATTGAACTACAATCGCTGAATGTATTAATTGGTTCAAATGCATCGGGGAAATCGAATTTAATTGAAGCGATCGCATTATTAAAAGCAACACCTATAGATTTACCAGCACCAATTCGTCAAGGTGGAGGTATTTCTAATTTTCTTTGGAAAGGTAGTAAGGAAACTCCAGTAGCTAGAATAAAAGCTATTATAAATTATCCTCAAGGACTTCAACCTTTAAGCTATGAGTTGAAATTGAGTTCTACCCATCAAAAATTAGATATTATTGACGAAACTATAGCAACTAATACTGATACATTTTATAATTATCTTAGTGGTTATTCAATTTTAAAAACTAAGTCAAATAGTTCTACAGAAACACAAATACAGAATTTTACACCGGGTTGGATAAATCCACAGCAATCTATTTTATCTCAAAGAAAAGACCCATATTTATATCCAGAAATATCATATTTAGGTAATAAATTTGCAAATATCTGTTTATATAGAGAATCGCATATTGGGAGATATTCAAAATTAAGAAATCTCCAGAAGACTGATTTACCGGAAAATCCTCTTTTAGAAGATGGAAGTAATCTAGGATTATTTTTAAATCATCTCCAATACCAATTAGGTAACAGAGAAATTATTGAAAAGTTGAGAAAATTTTATGATATAGCAGAAGAACTTATTGTAAAAATATCTGGAGGAACAGTACAGATATATATTCGCGAAGAAGGTTTAATTCAACCGATTCCTGCAACTCGATTATCCGATGGTACGCTTCATTATTTATTTTTAATGGCTTTGCTGTTAGATCCCACTCCACCACCACTTATATGTATTGAAGAACCGGAAATAGGTTTCCATCCAGATATTTTACCTGTTATTGCCGAAATGTTAGTAGAAGCATCTCAAAGAACGCAGTTAATTGTCACAACTCATTCAGATGTTTTGGTTTCTGCTATTCCTCCGGAGTCAGTGTTAGTTTGCGAACGAAGTCAGCAAAAAGGTACTTATTTACGTCGTCTTCAACCCGAACAATTAGAAAATTGGTTAGAAAATTATACCGTTGGAGATTTATGGAGGATGGGTGAAATCGGGGGAACTAGATGGTAAAGGAAATTCGTATTTATATTGAAGGTGGTGGTGATAGTAACAATACAAAGGCTTCGATTCGTAAAGGATTTGGTCAATTTTTTCAAGAATTAGTACAGCTAGCACGAAGCAAAAATATAAAGTGGCAAATTATTATTTGCGGAAGTCGGAATAATGCTTTCCGCGATTTCAAAAATGCTTTAAAATCTCATCCAAATGCTTTTAAGAGTTCCACCAGATATTAATTCTGCTAGAGTTGCGATCGGTTGGGTTAATTGGGGAGTCGATCCAGAAGAATTTAGAGTGCAAACTTGAATAAATTGCCATTATTGTAGGTTGGGTTAGACGCTTTTATAATTTAAGGTTTTAATTACCAAATTTATATAGCGTCGTAACCCAACATCTTTATCTACCGTACATCTGAGTGATATTTTTATTTATCCAAGATGGTGGTGTTGGGTTACGACACCATAGTTAAATTTCTTATAATAATCAAGTTTGATTTTGGTGTCTAACCCAACCTACCAATAAAAAAACCTTACTAGACGCTGAGAGTACAGAGCAAAGAGGTAGAAGAGAGTTAGTTAGCTGATAATTTATAAATAAAAAATATTTTGTCATGTCTGAAAATCCAATTATTACCGAACTGACAGCCAAACAAGAAGCTTTAATTCCAAAATATCGTAATAAATGGCTAAAAATTGCACTTTCAACCGAGATTGATGAAGAGAACGCGACAGAAGCTTTAAAAGCAGCTTATAGTTTTTTTGATACAGAAGCTCCTGAGATTAAATTTTGTGATAGTCCTTATGCTGCTTTGAAAGAATTATATGATATTGGTTGCGATTACTTGGATTTTTCTATTTTATGCGATTTGCGACATCCTTTAATCAATTATCCATACGAAAGCTCTCACAATGCTACTGCTATTGAAGAACGAACGGTAATAGAACGAGAAATACTAAAGATAGTATTGGAACAAAACTATAATATACATTCCCAATTAGAATTAGAAGAAGATTTTGATGAAGAATTTTTGATACCCGATGAACATATGTTGGGTGGAATCCAAACTGATTTTTTAATTGCAGAATGCTGCTTTTATGATTTCTGTATTTCCGTTCTAAAGTTACCTCACAATCAAAAGAAATGGGAAACTTTTAAAAACATAGTCAAACATTGTGGATGGATTTTTGAATACAAAAATATTTGCTTAGTATCCAATCGTCCCACAAAATTATCCTTCGACGAACAAAACAATCTCCACGCAGATGGAAAACCAGCAATCGAATACGCTGACGGTTTCAAGGTTTATGCTCATCACAATGGCGATCGCAATGGTTGCTAGAAGAAACAAACGCAGAAATTATAAGAGTTTTAATTCAAATAATTGGTTACAACAAACTTGAATAAATTGTCATGATCGTAGTTTGGGTTAGACCCTTTTACTATTTAAGGTTGTAATTACCGAATCTACATAGCGTCGTAACCCAACATTTTTAGCCGTCTGAGCAACAAAATCCTAGTGTTGGGTTACGACACTATAGTTAAATTTCTTATAATAATCAAGTTTGATTTTGGTGTCTAACCCAACCGACAAAATAATTTGGTAAAATACAGATAATTACTTATGAGTTAACTATATTTAATCAAACAAAATGCAAATCAGCGATAAGATTCAACAATTAGATTTATTTCAATTATTTAAACCAAATCTAGTAACCATCAAAACTAAATTTACATTTTTAGATTTGTTTGCCGGGATTGGTGGATTTAGAATTCCTCTTTCGGAGCTAGGAGGAATTTGTATGGGTTATTCAGAAATAGATAAAGAAGCTATTAAAACTTATCAGAAAAACTTTGTTACCGATCCAGATTCAAATGAGTTATTTTTAGGAGATATTACCAATATAAATCAACTACCTTTTGATATAGATGTAATTGTAGGGGGAGTTCCTTGTCAACCTTGGTCAATTGCGGGAAAATTAAAAGGTTTGGATGACCCCAGAGGTAAGCTATGGTTAGATGTTTTTCGAGTCGTCGAACTTAATAAACCCAAAGCTTTTATATTTGAAAATGTCAAAGGTTTAACGGAACCGAGAAATAAAGGCAGCCTTAATTATATTATCAGCAATTTGACCACATTAGGTTATGTAGTCAAATATCAAGTATTAAATTCCTATGATTTTGGTTTACCTCAAGATAGAGATCGGATTTTTATTGTTGGGATTAGAAATGATTTAGAAAACTGCTGGGGTTTTACCTTTCCGAAACCTTTAGATAATAAAATAAAACTTTGTGATGTAATTACTGGCATTCAAAAGAGTGATTTTGTCAAGAAAAAGTTTTCTCCTAAAATTTTATTTGAAGGTGGCAAAGTACCAGCTTCGAGAGGTAGATTTCAAAAAGTAGATGAACTAAATGATTTTTTTACTTTTGCTGATATTAGAGATGGACATACCACCGTTCATTCTTGGGATTTAACAGAGACAAGCGATCGAGAAAAGTTAATTTGCAAAGTAATTTTAAAAAATAGAAGAAAAAAAATCTATGGACCCAAAGACGGTAATCCTTTAAGTTTTGAGGTTTTAGAAAAATTAATCCCCAATCTCGATCCACAAGAACTAGATAGTTTGGTTCAAAAAGAGATTCTGCGATCGGTTGAAGATAAAGGATATGAATTTGCTAACTCTAAAATTTCTTCAGGAATTAATGGAATATCTAAAATATTTTTACCTCAGAGTAATGCGATCGCAACTTTAACAGCTACGGGAACTAGAGATTTTGTAGCAACAGTATCTCTAGAATGTCAAGAACCAGAATTATATAAGCAAAGTTTTATTCAGAAAATTTATCTACCCTATAAATTTAAACCTTTAACAGCCCAAGATTATGCGAAATTACAAGGATTTCCAGAATCTTTCCAAATAGCTGATAGTGAAACAACAGGAAAACATCAATTTGGTAATGCGGTTTCAGTTCCTGTTGTTTATAATTTAGCGAAAGTATTGCTTAAATTTATTTTATAATTTTTATTATATGACAGCGATTAGCTCTAATACTCGAATTCAAATAAAAGGTTATTTAGAGGGGTTTATTCAAGGGCTTATAGATGAGTATAAGGGACGCGAAATCCTAAAACCTGATAATGCAGAAGAGTATTTATCACGATTTTCATCTAAAGGAGAGCTAAAACCATTTCAAGCAGCATTAATTCCTCCAGCATTAATACGCATCAATCAATTTGAACGCGGTTTGAGTACAAGACTAGGAAATTCTATTGAAGAATGCGCTCGTTTGATTGCTTTAGAATACCATCAAAAAGCGCGTCGAGGTTACGATGTGAAAGCAGATGTAAGTCTTGCAGCATTTGCAGAAGCCGAACGTCAAAAAGAAAATTATGAATCATCAACTAAGACAGGAAAAGCTAAACCAACCTTAGAAAAAATGATAGCAGCAGTACTCCAACTTAGACGCTCTAATGATTTAGAAAGAAAAAGTGTTCGTACAGATTTATATATTTTAGCAAAAGATGGAACAGAATATTTCTTGGAAATTAAAGCTCCAAAACCTAATAAAGGACAATGTTTAGAAGTTACACAACGTTTGCTCAGATTTCACTTACTACGTGGTCAATCTCGTCCTCAAGTCAAAGCTTATTATGCTATGCCTTATAATCCTTACGGAGAAACAAAAGCTGATTACAAATGGTCATATGCAAAAAATTATATGCCTTTTAATGATGCCGTAATTATTGGTTCGGAGTTTTGGAATATTGTTGGAGGAGAAACTGCTTATCAAGAATTATTAGAGATTTATTTAGAAGTTGGAAACGAAAAAAGTAAGCATATGCTTGATACTTTAGCTTTTGGATTTGAATAATAATTTTGAAACATGAATCTTCTTTACAGCCAAGTAAACCAAGTTCGTAAGTGTAGGTTGGGTTAGACGCATTTATGATTTGGGGTTAATTACCGAATGTATATAGCGTCGTAACCCAACATCTTTAGCTGTCTGAGCAACAAAATCCTAGTGTTGGGTTACGACACCATAGGTAAAATTTCTCGTTACAATCAAATTTGATTTTGGTGTCTAACCCAACCTACAAGAATAAATCTTTTATAAAAAACAGCATATATATGTCCCAACAGATTATATCAAAAAAAATAATTAAATTTAGACAACCTTTTTATACAGGCAATTAAATAACGTAATTCCGTTGATTAAATGACATTATTTGCATTATTAATGATGCTATTCTCAACATAGAAGATTTTTGTATTTTTTTATTACAATACATAGAGTCAAAGCGCTAATTTAAATCTGAAAATATTGAGTTTGGTTAAGCAAAAAATAGTTGATACAAAAATTAAACATTTAAATCCGTATTTAAACCCTTGAATAATCCGACATCTTTATCTAGCGTACATCTGAGTGATATTTTTATTTATCCAAGATGGTGGTGTTGAATTACGACACTACAAACTTATATATACGACTCAAAAAAACTCTGCGGCACTCTGCGTTTACCTCCGCGCTCCTCTGCATTCCAAAAATATTTAAGATAAGAAAGTATTTTATTTTACTCTAAATAACTAAAAATAGTATTTATATTGAGAAAAACCAGCTATTATATAAACCACGATTGTAAAAAATACAGCTTTTAACCTGTAGTCAACTTGATATAAAAAGGTTAAAATCCTTACTACAAACCTAAATAAACTTTGAATAACTTCCGGATAATCACGATCCTTGGGTTATCATCATATATTATCAGCTTGCAATCTGTATCCTTCATCCATGACTGCATCTAAAAACCAAAATACGACAACGATCGTTGACCATCGCACGGTAGATATCAGTAAGCTGAGTCAAATGTACCAGCATTATGTTGAAACCAAGGAAAAACATCCTCATGCGGTGCTGTTTTATCGGGTGGGTGATTTTTTTGAATGTTATTTTGAAGATGCTGTAACTTTAGCCCAGGAGTTAGAACTCGTCTTAACTAGTAAGCAAGCTGGTGCTGATGTGGGACGGGTGGCTATGAGTGGTGTCCCCCACCATTCTTGGGAACGTCATGCGACTGGGTTGGTGGAAAAAGGTTATGCTGTGGTAATTTGCGACCAGGTGGAAGATGCATCCCAGGTAACTGGTGGTCGTTTGGTGAAAAGGGAAATTACCCGGATTCTGACTCCCGGTACTCTCCTCGAAGATGGAATGTTGAAGGCAAGTCGGAATAATTATTTAGCCGCTGTGGTAATTGCGGGGGATAATTGGGGTTTGGCTTATGCTGATATTTCTACGGGTGAATTCCTTACTACTCAAACCAACGATTTGCAGCATTTAACTCAAGAGTTGATGCGATTGCAGCCGAGTGAGGTATTATTCCCGACCAATGCTCCGGATTTAGGTGCGCTACTTAGACCTGGTGAAAAGTCTAATAGTTTACCCGAATGTTTACCACGGTCTTTTTGTTATTCATTGCGATCGCAAGTTCCTTTTACGAGCGCAGAAGCAAGAAGCCGATTACTACAAAAGTTCAAACTCCGCTCTTTGGAAGGAGTTGGTTGCGACCATCTACCTTTAGCCGTTCGCGCTGCTGGTGGTTTGTTGGAATATTTAGAGGAAACCCAAAAGGAAAATCAGATTCCTTTACAGCCTTTACGGACTTATACTTTTAGTGATTTTCTAGTTGTAGATTATCAAACAAGGCGTAATCTAGAAATTACCCAGACAATTCGCGATGGTACTTATCACGGTTCCCTGCTGTGGGCAATGAATCGGACGACTACGGCTATGGGGGGACGGGCTTTACGACGATGGTTATTGCAGCCGTTATTAGATGTCAAGGGGATTCGCTCAAGGCAAGATACGGTACAGGAGTTGATCGAAAATACAACTTTACGTCAAGATTTGCGCGGGTTATTAAAACAAATTTACGATTTGGAAAGGTTATCTGGACGTGCTGGTTCGGGAACTGCTAATGCTAGGGATTTATCAGCTTTGGCGGATTCTTTATCTAAGTTACCGCAGTTCGGCGATTTAGTTAAAGATGCTCGTTCTCCTTTTCTCAAGGCTTTACAAAAGGTTCCCCCAGGAATGGAAGAATTAGCCCAGAAAATCCAGACTCATATTGTCGAATCTCCACCGATACAGATCAAGGAAGGTGGTTTAATTCGTGCGGGAATAAATCCTTTATTAGATGAAAGACGCAGTTTGGTAGAAGAAGACCAAAAATGGATTGCGAATTTAGAAATTGACGAAAGGGAAAGGACGGGAATTCTCAGATTAAAGGTAGGTTTTAACAAGACGTTTGGTTACTACCTCAGCGTTTCTCGCGCTCAAGCCGAACAAGTTCCCGATAATTACATTCGCAAGCAGACTTTAACTAATGAAGAACGCTACATTACTCCGGAGTTAAAGGAGAGGGAAGCCAGAATTCTCACCGCAAGAGATGATTTGAATAAGTTGGAATATGACATCTTACTAGCTTTACGGGAAGAAGTGGGTTCCCAAGCCGAAGTGATTCGCAATATTTCCCGTGCTGTAGCAGCAGCAGATGTATTGTGCGGTTTAGCTGAATTAGCGGTATTTCAAGGTTATTGTCGTCCCTCTATGATTGAAGGACGAGAAATATCAATTATTGACGGAAGACATCCAGTGGTAGAACAGTCTTTACCCGCTGGTTTCTTTGTGCCAAATTCTACTTATTTAGGTAGGGAAGAAAATCAAGATCGAAATCAAGAGCAAAATTCTCCAGATTTAATTATTTTAACTGGTCCCAATGCTAGCGGTAAAAGTTGTTACCTGCGTCAGGTGGGATTAATTCAGCTAATGGCACAGATTGGAAGCTTTATCCCAGCCACATCGGCGACTTTGGGAGTTTGCGATCGCGTTTTCACCCGCGTAGGTGCGGTGGATGATTTAGCTACCGGACAATCTACTTTTATGGTGGAAATGAACGAGACGGCAAATATTCTCAACCATGCAACGTCAAGGTCTTTGGTATTATTAGATGAAATTGGTCGAGGTACGGCGACTTTTGATGGTTTATCGATCGCATGGGCTGTAGGAGAATATATTGCCACGGATCTTCTAGCCAGAACAATTTTTGCTACCCATTATCACGAATTGAATGAATTAGCTTCTTTATTAAATAACGTTGCTAATTATCAGGTGACGGTGAAAGAAATGCCAGACCAAATTATCTTTTTACATCAAGTTCAACCCGGTGGTGCTGATAAATCCTATGGTATTGAAGCGGGAAGATTGGCCGGTTTACCAGCAAAGGTAATCAAGCGAGCTAAACAGGTAATGGGACAAATTGAACAGCATAGTAAAATCGCGATCGGTTTGAAGTCCTTGGATTAAGTATTGTTGATTAACATTGCTTTCCTTGCAGATACAGCAGATTTCATTTAAGTGAGGTACACATCATATCGTTTTAAGGCAGGGAGCAGGGGGAATGTACCTCATCTACTTACAAATGCTGTACATATCCTTTATCATTATTATTCTTAATTTAATAATTTCTTCTGAGTAGGGAACAAGGAACAATAAAAATCAAAACACTTTTTACATCCGATTCAATTTCCCTTTATTCCCTCTCCCTTCCTTGCTTACAGATACTGTGCTAGAGTTTTAATTAGCGTTGTTTTTGGTACTGCACCGACAACCGTATCGACTTGCCGACCGCCTTTAAATACTATCAGCGTTGGAATGCTGCGAATACCATAGTGACTGGCAACAGTAGGATTTTGATCTGTGTTTAATTTCACTACTTTTACTTGTCCTTCATATTCCCCAGCTACTTCGTCTACCACCGGAGCAACCATCCGACAAGGACCGCACCAAGGGGCCCAAAAGTCTACCAATACCGGAACTTGGCTTTCGAGGACTTCTTGCTTAAAAGTGGCTTCTGTCACATTCGTAATGGATGACATAACTGTCCTCCTCATTAATAATATTTTTATAATTCGATAAAATCGAATAATTAAACTATAGACGTTTTTAAGATAAGCTGCAACTATGAGATTTCTTTATCATCCAGAGAGAAAAAATATATATTTAGCGGGGGTGCTTTATGCTTTAGGAGACCCGGTGAGGTTGGAGATTGTGCGACAGCTAGCGATGAAAAAAGAGCAATGCTGCGGTGACTTTAATTTTGCGATCGCGAAGTCAACCATGTCCAATCATTTTAAGATTTTGCGAGAGTCGGGGGTAGTCTTGACACGTAAAGAAGGGACCCAGCATATTAATATGTTGCGAAGCGAAGATTTAGAAGAATCGTTTCCAGGATTATTGGAAGCTATATTGAATTCCGCACAGCCATTTACAATTTGTCCAGAAGTTGTCGAGCAAACTGTTTAAATTGGGAATTGGGAATTGGTAATTGGGGGTTATTAAGTGCTAAATTTTTCCTACAGCATTAGTAAAGTTGCTCAATCCTAATTTTGCTCGATTAAAGTTAGCGTTTGTGAGGTTGGAATTTTGGAAGGATGTTACTGAATAAGTTGTAATTTGTTTGAGAGTATAGTTAAGGGAAATTAGAGTTAATCCGATGTAAGTTAATGATAAAAGATTTAAAATAAATCCCCAAAACAGATTTTGGGTAGTCAGAAAAGCAATTGCTCTGGTTCCGATTAAGAAAGCGAATCCATAGGTAATAACTGTACCTGCTACAGATAAAATAATTAGGATAAATCCTTTTTTAAAATAAAAGCTAGTAAATGCGATGATTAAGGCTCCTATAACAGCGGATGCAATTGCAACTTGGGGATTTTTTCCACCTGCAATTCCACCATAGAAAAATCCTAAAATAGCACCGGAAGTAGTACCCGAAGCGATTGTAGCAATACGTTTTAAGATTGATTTACGAACCAAACTCATTACAGCACAAACGATTCCGGCAATTCCCAAACTGATAGATAAAGCGACACCATATCCCCAAACTGGACTTTCTGGAGTTCTTTCTATGACCCCGAATATCATTTGACTAACTGCATGAAAGACGATAATAGCTGTAATTAATGTCAGAATTATTAAACAGAGAAATATTTGAGGTGGTTGACCAGCTTTAACATTCTCAAAATTAGCTTCTCGTAATGAAGCATAACTAAAATTGCAACCGCGAATATCTGAATAGCTAAAATTAGCACCGTCAAGATTTTGACCTTTAAAACAACGGTTTTTTAAATCGCGATCGCAAAAGTTTAGATTTTGATTCATATACAATAATCAGTTATCAATTATCAATGTCTAATTATAGAAAATATATATATGCAACAGGAACTGGTTTCCTGCTACTATTACCATTAATATTTTACAGTTGGTGGTGTTTTTCCCGTCCATCTCAAACTAATTCCGAGCAACAATTATTCAAAGGTATTGCTTACAAACGCGATTATGATTCGACGATACGTCCAACTATAATTCATACTGTAACTATCGATCTATCAACACCGGGAATAAAAGTGTTGGTAACTCCCCCGCAAAATATTGGTAAAAATAGTATAACTTCGCGATCGACTTCGCAATTTTTGCAAGAATTCCAACTGCAATTAGCTATCAACGCTAATTATTTCCATCCTTTCCGCGAAAATACCTTTTGGGATTATTATCCTCATAGTGGAGATACAACTTCTGCGATCGGACAAGCAATTTCTAATGGAAAGCATTATGCTTCTTCGGATCGCAATTGGGGAGTTTTGTGTATTTCTCTTAATAATCGCGCTCAAATTTTAGCTAATGGAAATTGTCCTATAAATACGCTGCAAGGTGTTGCGGGTAAAGATATTCTCATTGTTGATGGGAAAGTAGTAAATCCCAAGTTAGATGAAGATCAACCTTATCCACGAGTTGCAGTTGCGACTAACAAAGCCGGAAATATGCTGTGGTTGATTGCTGTGGATGGTAAACAACCGCTGTATAGCGAAGGTGTTACCGTTGCAGAATTAACTCGTATTGCCAGCAAACTGGGTGCATATACAGCCCTCAGTTTAGATGGTGGTGGTTCAACTACATTAGTAGTGGCAAAGAATAATCAACCAAAGCTGCTCAATGCACCAATTCATACTAAACTACCTATGCGCGAGCGTCCAATTGCTAACCATTTGGGTTTCTACGCAGATAAATTGTAATTTTTGAAACTTTTTTTACTTCTTATACCTCTCTACTTAGTAAGGTGAGGTTAAATTATCCAAAATGATACCTTACCTTGCAACTTTGAATTAATTAAATGATTATTACAAAGCCTTGGTAAGAGCTGCGGTACTTTCTAAGTAACAGTTAAACTAGTTCATATTAGATAGAGTTAAAGGGGCAATTAAATGATTCAAGAGCGCGACTATACATTAATAATTGACAAAAGCGGCAGTATGTCCACCCCCGATCAAGCTGGTGGTAGAAGCCGATGGGAGATAATGCAGGAGTCCACCCTTGCTTTAGCGAGAAAGTGCGAGCAGTTTGACCCCGATGGAATGACGGTTTACCTGTTTTCTGGTAAATTCAAGCGTTACGATGATGTGACTTCCGATAAAATCGCGCAGATATTTATGGAAAATGACCCTGCGGGTACGACAAATTTAGCAGCAGTACTCAAAGACGCAACTGAGAATTACTTTAAGCGTAAAGCAGCAGGTCAAACTAAGACCAACGGGGAAACTATTTTAGTTGTAACTGATGGTGAACCAGACGATAGAAAAGCGGTTTTTGAGGTAATTATTAACGCTTCTCGTCAGATGGAAAAAGATGAGGAGTTAGGTATATCTATTGTACAAGTTGGTTCGGACGCTCAAGCAACAAAATTTCTCAAAGCTTTAGACGACCAAATGGAATCAATTGGAGCAAAGTTTGATATTTGCGATACGGTGACTTTAGATGATATGGAAGATATGAGTCTTGCAGAGATATTGACGAATGCAATTACTGATTAAGTGAGTAAAAATCGGAGAATTAATCGATGTTAGAAAATCGCGATTATACCTTAATTATTGATAAAAGCGGTAGTATGGCAACTCCCGACCAAAAGGGTGGTAGAACTAGATGGGTAACAGCACAGGAATCAACTTTTGCTTTAGCGAGTAAATGCGAGCAATTCGACCCAGATGGAATTACTGTTTATACTTTTTCCGGTAGATTTAAAAGATATGAAAATGTCACATCTAATAAAGTGACACAAATTTACCAAGAAAACGATCCTTCCGGAACTACTGATTTGGCTTCGGTACTAAAACACGCTACCGATAATTATTTTCAACGGAAAGCTGCGGGTGAAACCAAGCCGAATGGTGAAACTATCTTAGTAATTACCGATGGTGAACCAGACGATCGCAAAGCGGTAATGAAGACAATTATCGAAGCTTCTCGTCGTATGGAGCGGGATGAGGAATTAGCAATTTCCTTTATTCAAGTTGGTACGGATGCACAAGCTACTCGCTTTCTCAAAGTATTGGATGATGAATTGCAAAGTGCTGGAGCAAAATTTGATATCTGTGACACGATTACAATGGATGATATGGAAGATTATAGTCTTTCAGAAGTGTTGCTCAACGCAATTGTTGATTAGTTATGCCAATTAATCGGAATTAAGCAGATGGATTCCATTGATAAATTGTTGTCCGAACTCAAAGCTGAATATGACAAACCAGCTACTCCAGCAAGAAAAATCGAGGAAGTTGAGAAAACCAAGAAAGTCAAACTTGACTCAACTCCATCTTTTTTGTCATTACCAGTTAAAGAAGATGCAGTAGATAGTATTTTATCTCAAGTTAAGCAAGATTTTGAGCAAAAACAATTATTAGAAGATATTCAAAAACAACAAGAAGTTGAAGAGGAAAAAATTAGACAGGAGCAGCTAAAAGCAAAACAATTAGAAACGTTAAAAAAACAAGCTAAAGAATGGTTAGAAAAATTAGAACCATTATCCACCGAAGGACTTTGGTTTGAAAGCTTTGCTAAAAGTTACGATTCACAATTAGAAGCAGCAATTGAATATTTGCATCCCCACTAATCACCGTTCACCTTTAAATGTTTTGCACCCCATTCATGCATTGCATTCAGAATTGGCTGTAAACTTTCTCCCAAAGGTGTGAGTGAATATTCAACTTTTGGGGGAATTTCTGCATAAACTTGTCGATGTACTATTCCATGTTCTTCCATTTCCCTTAATTGCTGAGTCAGCATTTTTTGGGTGATTCCAAGTAAAGCACGCTGTAATTCTCCAAAACGTTTTACACCTGGGAGTAGTTCTCTGATAATTAATACTTTCCAACGTCCTCCGATAATTTTAAGTGTAGTTTCTACTTCACAACTAACCATTTTTTTATCGTTTTCTGCTTTTGTTTTCATAGTTATTTTTTCGCTTTTATTTTTCTATGAATAAATTAAATAACAGACTTGCTCGATCAAAATTTGAAATTGTGATTTCACAGGGTTTGAGATGTAGCAATGCGGAGATCTCTACATGGGTGTAAATAAATAATAATTCGTGAGCTAATTTTATCTAGAAGTGGCTTTTAAAAATTTATTCACAAGGTTATTGAAAGAACTTTTTAACTGATGCTTGCGATGCCATCTTTGAAAAGCAGCTTCATAATCTTCACCTTTAGTTTGAAAAGTATTCCAGCCATCCAAACCGACAAGCAGACCCCAAGATAATACAATATAAAGCGACCAGTTAATACCACCACCCGTGAGCAAATCCATAAATACTAAAAAAGTGTTGAAGATAAAATAATTACCAGCACGCTTTTTGAATCTTCTTTGACGGTGGAGGTTAAAAGCTTGTCGATGCTGTATTTCACCTTGTTTTGCAACCCAATCGTCTTCTGCTAATCTGAGAGTTTCCGGGGAGATATCCAACTCAGATGCAATCTCCAAAAGTACTTCATGAGAAAACTCCTTATCATCATCAGCTTGACGTGCGATCGCTAACTGCAAAATCTGCTGTACGTCTTCTTGGCTATAGCAACGATTAATTTTATCTCCCGAATTCGCCATAATACTGATCTCTTGTATTACTTTTAATAGAGAATTTCTTTCTCCAGCACAGAGTACTGCCATTTCTAGAGTAACAAATCAGTAGAAAGTTAAGAAATTTTAGATTTTAAATTACCCTGCGGGAAGACGCTTCCGCGTCAATGGATTTTAGATTGAGCAGAAATAATTATCGGTTAGGAGTTACTATCCCTTGTCCCCCATCCTAAGTATTCGGAACTGAAACTGTAGTCTGT
>NZ_JAYGHM010000017.1:0-1911 GCF_034931125.1 Rivularia sp. UHCC 0363
CCGATTTATGGGGCCCCGAAACCGAGCAGGATAGCGAAGCGCAATTATCTCAGAACGATTTACCTGAAGTTCGCATTATCGGCTCCAACGAACAGTTAACAGATGCGATCGCAACACCACCCCAAGAGGAAGTACGAACCAATACCGATGGTTTACCAAATGTTTGGGTAACGCAACCAAATCCACAACCAACAACCTCGGAACAAGACAATTTGTCCTCCGAAGACGCTACGCGATCGCAATTCGTAGAAAATACTTCACAAGAGCAATCAGAAGGACAAGTTGCACAATTTGGGATATCGTCCAAAGAAGATAATTCTGCATCTGCTGGTGCTGTGGTCTTAGGAGTGGGTGCGTTTGCACTTGCTTCTCAGATGCTTGACAATGAAGAATCCTACGAGCAAGATGAAAATCCTGCTACAACCGAACCTTCAGCATCTCAAGTATCCTTTGGTGAAGATGTAGCTTTAGACCAAATAGCAGACGAAGCCGAAGTAGACCTAGATACACAAATACCTTCATCCGAACCAAACGCAGATGAAGGAGATACAGCATGGGACAGAATTTACGGTATTCACCATGACAGGGGTATGGGAGTACCCGGTGAAAGCAATATATTATTGGCAAATCGTACTCCTAAATGGGCTTATGCTTCTTGGAATATTTCTACCGATAGTAGAGAAGCGATGCAAAATCGAGGTGCTACTCAATTAGTATTGCGACTGTATGATGTAACGAACGTTGACTTGAGTTATCAAGATGCCAAGATAGTACAACAGTACGAATGCGAAGCTACAGTTAGTCATCGTTACGTAGCTATACCCAATACCGATCGCGATTACGTTGCTGAAATCGGCTATTTGAGCCAAGAAAAAGAATGGTTGTTAATATCGCGATCGCCAATTATTCGGGTATTTAGTCGTCCCCACAAAGACTTCTGGTTTGAAGCAGATGCGGAATTAATCATACATGGTGCGACCGAACCCGGTTCAACCGTAACTATTGACGGACAAAATATCAAAGTGAAGCAAGATGGTACTTTTCATCTGCGGATTCCCTTTACAGAAAGCACGATTAACTACTTGATTACCGCTGTTGCAGAAAATAGCGAAGAAGCAAGAACTATTCATATGCAATTTTCACAAAAGGAACCGAAAAGCAGTTAGGAGTTAAAAATACTTGTTTATTGGTCATTGATTAAATTAATTTTCAAAGCTCTGGTATTTCACTTACTAGAGCTTTTTTGTATCTATAAATAAGTTGCGATCGCGAATTTGATGCGAGCATCTTGCTTTTCGGTTTCCCGAACCTAATTTACGATCAACCGAACTTTTGATGCTAAACAGCTATAAATGAAAATTGCTCGTTAATCATTGTTAATTGAGAAGTTCGGTATTCATGATTAAATCAGTTATGAAAACCGAATCTACACTAGATTCAATTCTGATTACTATAAGAATCAAAGCAACGAATAAATACTAAATTCCTAAATAAAGGTAGAACCAATGACAACTTTAGTAACCTGGAATCCTTGGCAAGAATTGAACGCTTTACAAAGTCAATTAGATAGAGAAGTCAAAGTTCCCGCAGCGGAATTGCGCGTAAATGAGGAAGCAGTTTATTTAAGATTAGAACTTCCGGGAATGGAAGCTAAAGACTTAGATATACAGGTGACAGAAAAAGCTGTTTCTATCAGTGCGGAAAGAAAATCTGCCTCTCAAAATGAAAAAAATAGTACTTTTAGAAGCGAATTTCATTATGGTAAATTCCATCGTGTAATTCCTCTACCTGCAAGAGTTGAAAATATTAATGTCACGGCAGATTATAAAGACGGTATTTTGAATCTAACTTTACCTAAAACAGCAGCGGAAAAGAACAAAGTGGTTAAAGTTAGTTTGACTGATGCTGTGT